>JBOFVP010000168.1:0-77270 GCA_051653165.1 Clostridium sp. | reverse complement strand
TTCTAAGGTAAAGGCTGATTATGTTAAACCATATATGCTAGTCCCTATAAAGAAGCTTTCATTAAGTGATGAAAGAATAGGAGTATTAAAGCAAATTGGTGGAGTTGTTATTAATGAAAGGGATGGAAGAGTTTATCCTCTAGGAGAAGCAGCAGCTCACTTAACAGGATATGTTCAATCCGTTTCTAAAGAAGATTTAGAAAAGGATGAAGAGGGGATTTACACCATTAATTCTGTTATTGGAAAAACAGGGCTTGAGAGTATATATGAAAGCAGAATTAGAGGAATTGATGGTACTAAAATCTATATTGTTAATGAAAAAAATGAAGAAGTTAAAGTAGTTTCTGAGAGATTAGTTAAAAATGGAGAAAATATTAAGTTAACCATAGATTCAACTCTTCAAGAAAAAGGATTCAATGGATTAAAGGGTGAAAAGGGAAGTAATGTTACAATGGACCCTAAAACAGGAGAGGTATTAACATTAGTTAGCTCCCCATCATATGATCCTAATGATTTTGTATTAGGTGTATCTAATGAAAAATGGGAAGAATTTAATAATAATGAGAGCAAGCCACTTTTAAATAGATTCCAAGGAAATGTTAGTCCAGGATCTGCATTTAAGCCAATAACAGCTGCAATTGGTTTAGAAACAAAAAAATTAGACCCAAATGAAGATAAGAAAATCACAGATTTAAAATGGCAAAAGGATAACTCATGGGGTGGTTATAGCATAACGAGAGTTAAGGAATATGAAGGATCAAGTAATTTAAACAATGCAATGGCATATTCAGATAATATTTATTTTGCAAAAACGGCATTAGATATTGGGGCAAAGGATTTCCATGATATGCTTGCAAAGCTTGGAATGGGTGAGGCATTACCTTTCGATTTCCCAATGAATAAGTCAAAAATATCATCAGTTGAGGGCTTAAGTAAGGAAATTTTACTTGGTGATAGTGGATATGGACAAGGTGAAATATTAATGAATCCACTACACTTAGGAGTGTTATACACAATGTTTTCAAATGACGGCGATGTGTTAACTCCAATTATTGAGTTTGGAAAAGAAAGAACTGTATGGAAAAGTGGTATTATCTCTAAGGAAAATTCAAATATTGTAAAGGAATCAATTAGAGGTGTTGTAACCATACCAAATGCAACGGGAAATGGATTGAATATTCAAGGAAAAACAGTACTAGGGAAAACTGGTACGGCTGAAATAAAAACAAGTCAAAGTGACGAAAATGGAACAGAAATAGGATGGACTGTTGGAATGACAGATGGACAAGCAAATTCACGTTTAGTTGTTACATTTATTGAAGATGTAAAAGGTAGGGGTGGAAGTGGATATGTTATTCCTAAGGTACGTGAAATGCTAGAATAGAAAAAAAGATAGGTGTTTTTAGGATAGTCCCTAAAAGCACCTATTATTTTATTGAAATATATGGTATATTAGGTATTATAAATAGGGGGAGATAACATGGGAGAGAATTTATGGCAAAAACCTTTTAAATATATTACAATAGGGTTTGGATTTTCATTAATGTCTATTGATCATTGGTATTTAAATGTTATATTACCAGTAATAGGAGCGGCATTATTATACTATGGGTTTAGAGAAATTAAAGAAGAAAATAATTACTTTAAATGGGGATATATTTTTTCAATAATAGGGATTATATATAAGTTGATACTAGTAGTTATAGTATCAAGCCCATTAAATATAACAACCATAAGTTATATTAGTAGAATTACAATTTCATTACTTTTCACAACAATATTTTTGGTGATATTTAGATGTGGGGTAAAAGAATTATTTAAAACAAATGGATTGATACTTAAAAGAAGTTCCCTTGGAATTATAATATTAGTGAATATTTTAATGTATTTTATGGTTTTTGTTCCATTTGGAGCAGTATTTATATTAATATTTTATGTATGTATACTTAATTCAATTTATAAAATATCAAGGGATTTAAAGGAAGTGCCACTTAAAGCTACAACTAAAAAGTTAAGTTTTAGAGTTGTACTTATAGGATATATAATTGTTTCGTCAATAGTATTTGGAATAACTTCAACCCTTTCAAATCATTTAATAATAAAAGGAACAGAATATATTAAACCAGAAAGTACAGAAGTTAGAGAAACTCTAATATTTATGGGATTTCCAAGTGAAGCCTTAGAATTGATGAGTGATGAGGAATTAGAGTATATAAAATATCCAATTAAGGTTGAAAGTCAATCAGAAACCTTAATGTTTGACCCAAAGGAAACTAGTGTAAGTGATGGGAATAGACATGAAGTAAAGAATGAAAAGGGAGATTACAATTTAGAGTGTACTACTATCTTTGTTGAGTCTTTAGAAGATAAGATTCATGTTATACAGTACTTTAATTGGGTTGATGGAGGAGCTTATTTTAACGATGGATTTAGTTTAACAGGTAGTGCAAGTAATAAGTTAATTAGTGGGAAGCTTTTTTGGAATGAAGGAGAAGCGAAGTTAACATCTGATATTCCAAGGCTTACAAGTAAATATGATGGTAGTTATCAGTGGACTTATGGAGGGGTTAGTTATCCATATAAGTCTACAAACCAAAGGGGATATGTGTTTAGTGAGATAATATCACAATATAACTCGCCATGGTCTATGAATGTACTATTTAACTATACTCATTATAATAATCCATTTAGATATAATTACACAGAACCAGAAAATAATAGAGCAATGTTTGATGATAATAAGCAACAATCAGGTAGTTTTTACAGAACAGTGGGTTATGGACAATAAAAAAGATAGATGCTTTTAGGAATGTTCCTAAAAGCATCTATCTTTTTATTGAAGTATATGGTAAATTATTATTGAAATTATAATCTAGAGGGGCAAATAAATGCTTAAGTACAGTATTATATCAAAGTTTTATGATTTATTAGATGTCTTTTATTTTAAAAATAACGAAAATAATCCAAGAAAAAAGATGGCTAAAATAATTCCAAATGAAAAAATAAATATACTTGAGATATGCATTGGAACAGGAAGTAATACAATAGCAATAAAGAAGGAAAATCCTAAAGTAAACATTATAGGAATAGACCTATCTCAAGATATGTTAAATATAGCTAATGAAAAATTTGAAAAGCTAAATATGAAAAATATTAAAACCATTTTAATGGATGGTACTAAGTTAAAGTTTAATAATGAAGAGTTTGATTTTGCTGTAATTTCCTTAGTTTTACATGAGGTTCCTGAAGAGGTCAGAGAAGGAATGTTAAAAGAAAGCTATAGGGTATTAAAGAGGGGTGGAACTTTATTAATATTAGAATGGGAGGTGCCAAAGGATAAGTTTAGAAGAAGTATGTTTAAAATTATTGAGTTAATGGAACCTAAAGGATTTAAGGATTTTTTAAATTTAAACTACGGTACTTACCTTAATAAATATAATTTTAAAATAAAAGGAAAATATAGTTGTGACTACTCAAAAGTTATAGAAATAATAAAATAGATAGAATTTAAAGGAGAGTGCTACATTGAGCTACTCTCCTTTGATTTTTTAAAAACTATAAAATACATAAAAATCGATCCAATAAAAACAATTAATGAGACTACAATCCAAGCAATAGAAATTGAAAAGTTATTTAAAAAATATCCCATTATTGTAGGACCAAAAGCATATCCACATCCATAAATTAAGGGAATTAAAGAATTCATTCTTCCTCTATGTGAAGATGGAGTATTATTAGCTAAAAATGCACTAGAGTTAATAGAAATACAAACCTCACCCATAGTTAAAATAATAAGCGATAAGAAGAACATTGGTAAAATCTTAGAAAAACTTAAAACAGTAAAGGTTAATGCATATAAAAAACCACCACATGCCATAACACGAACCATATTTTTCTTCTTAGTAATATTAGTAATAAGTGGAGTTAAAACCACAACTAACAGTCCATTTAAACCACCAAGTATACCATAATAACTAGCACCATTACTTCCAAATAATTCACCCATTTGAATTGGAAGAGCAAATCCCCATTGTGAATAACCAAATTGGAAGGTAAGCATAACTAAAGCGTAAAGTATAAGAACAGGTCTGCTAAATAAAACTTTAAATATACTTCCACTCTCTTCTTTCTCTAAAGTACTTTCATTTATCACAGTATCACCTTTAATTCTTTTTGGTTCATTAACAAAAAACATAATTAATAATAGAGAAGCTAAGGTTGTTAAGGCATCTCCAATAAATATTAACCATAAATAATCGTTATAAAATAATCCGCCAAGAACAGGACCAATAGAAAATCCAAGATTAACTCCCATATAGATTAAAGAATAAGAAGCCTTTCTATTCTTAGAATTTGTTAAATCACCATTTAAAGCATCATAGGCAGGTGTTGCAGCTGAGGAACAACAAGAAGCAGCAATAATAAAGTAGGCTTGAGTTATACTTGGTTCTAAAAGCCCACATATAATATATAAAAAAATGCTTAATCCTTGAAAAGTAAAAATAACCTTTTTTCTACCCCAAATATCAGAAAGCTTTCCACCTAATATAATACAAGGTGCCTGAAGTATTGCAATTAAAGTTATAAATTTTCCAGCATCACTAGTAGATAATCCAATTTTCTGAGTAAGAATCAAGGAAAGCAGTGGGTGTATAAAAGCACCAATACAAGTAACCGTTTTTCCAATGAAAATTACATATATTTCTTTAGGTAAACCCCTATATGTACTTAATAAATTTCTCAATAATAAAACCCCCTTAAATGTAACATAATTTTACCTGCAATAACAATTTTATCATATTATAAGGAAAAAAACATATAACATTTTTTTACTATGAATAGAATATGTGGTAAAATATAGGTATGATAATTTAATGTATGGGGTGATTAAATGGATTTAATGGAATATAAAAATGAATATATAAAACTTGCTTTAAGCTTTGGAGAAAATTTAAAGGTGAATAATTTAAATGGTGTGGAGAGCTTTAGACGAGTTATAGATAAAATTAAAGAGGATTCTGGAGTTGTAATGGTTAATTTTGATCCTAAAAAAGAGGAACAGGTATATACAATTATTTGTCTAGGAACAAAGTTAAATGATGATGATGGAATTAGAATAGATACTTGTGACTTAGAGGGTGGGCTATCTTACATATGTGTGGAGTATTGGAATAGAGTAAAACTTCAAGCAATTGTATAAATTTTAAATGTGTAAATTCTTAAGTAGCATCATATATATATCTTATAATCATATTTAAGGAGGACCTTTATGCAGGGGTATGAATATAAGGTGGAGATAATAATTCCAATATCTAGGGATAATATTGAGCATAAGTGCAATTTTCTTGGTGAAAAGGGATGGAGGCTTGTAGCATTTAATGATGGTTATTTAGTATTTATGAGAGAAGTATCAGAAGGATAGTATACAATTATACTAATGGGGAGAATGTACATGGAAATAAAATTATTTAGTAAGGAACATTTTAAAGAAATATCAAACATATTTGATTATTATATAAATGAGGGTAAGAGTACATTTAGAGATAAAACACCAACTTGTGATGAATGGATTAAAGGTCATGTACTAAATCTAACTTTTGTTTTGATACAAAACAATACAGTAATTGGGTTTACAGGAATATCAAAAGTAAGTGAGCGTGAGGTATACTCAGGTGTAGGAGAAGTGTGTATATATATTCATCCTAAGTTCACTAATAAAGGGTTAGGGAAATTATTATTAAGATATTTAGTGCTACAATCAGAAGAAAAGGGGTTCTGGACATTAAACTCTAACATCTTTCTAAATAATGAGGCAAGTATAAAATTGCATAAAGAATGCGGATTTAATATAGTAGGGGTAAAAAAATCATTAGGTAAAGATATATTTGGTAGTTGGATGGATGTTATGCTTATGGAAAAAAGGAGTACTAATATTTTTTAATGTATAGTTTTGATGAAAATGAGGTTACTTTTAAAGTAACTTCTTTTTAAATATAATTTTGAAAATAAATACTAAAAATGATATTATTTATTCATAATAAAATTAGACTAAAAGGAAGAGGCAGCATGAAAATATTAAGAATAAAAAATCTAACATACCAAAGCAATGATAAAACCATATTAAATAACATTTCCTTCAATGTAGAAAAGGGAGACTGTATATCAATAATAGGGGAGTCAGGCAGTGGAAAAAGTACGCTACTAAAAATTATTAGTGACTTAACTACACAGACAAAGGGAGGGTTAATATATAATGAAAAGCAGTATATAGAATACGACCCAATACACCTTAGAAGAGAAATAAGTTATTGTATTCAAATACCAACCCTATTCGGGGAAACAGTATATGAAAATGTAACCTTTCCATTTAAATAAGAAATAAAATTATAGATGAAAAAAGAATACTAGATTTATTTAAGAAATTCAATCTAGATGAAAATTTTTTGCATAAAAATATAAACCTACTATCAGGAGGAGAAAAACAAAGAGTATCCATTATAAGGAACTTAATATTCACTCCTAAAATTCTCTTGTTAGATGAAGCAACATCGGCATTAGATAACCAAAACTCAAAAAACTTTGAAAACTACATAAAAGAATTAAACTTAAGTGGAGTAACTATACTATGGATAACTCATAATTTATCTCAAAGTACTAGTATTTTTAATAAGAGAATAACCCTTGAAAATGGGAGATTAATAAAGATGGAGGAGATTAACTAAATGGAAACTCTATCTTTATTAATGGCATCAGTTTTAATAGTTATACCAATATTTATATCATACAAAGAGGAATTAGGATTAGAAAAAGAAATTATTGTTAGTATATTAAGGGCTATAATTCAATTAATAATCGTTGGATATATATTAGATTTAATATTCGGATTAGAAAATCCAATATTTACTTGTATATTAGTGTTTATTATGATTATAAACGCATCTATAAATACAAAAAAAAGAGGGGAAGGAATTGATAAAGTAGTACTAATATCATTTTTATCAATGGCAGTAGGAACAATATATTTAAGTTACAAAAGCTTTTTCAATGCTAGAAAACAATTAAAATAGAAAAGGGGATTAAATAAAATGGAAAATTATTTTGAAGGAAAAACCATAGAAGGAAAAAAGTTCACAGGGGAAGCATTTAATGATTGTGTTTATGAAGAATGTACATTCATAGGATGCACTTTTGAAGAGTGTAAGCTATCTGCTTGTAGAGTATTAAGCTGTGAGTTTGTTAATTGTAATATAGTTGTATTAGAAGGAAGGCATAGCGAAATAAAAAACACATCATTTACTAAATGTAATCTAGTTGGGATAAACTGGAGACAATTTATTCCTTTCAATAAATATGGGCATATTTTTAGTGAAATAAAGGATTGTGTATTAAAATATAACAATTTTTTAGATTTAAATTTATCAAAGTATAACTTTTCTAAAAATACAATTCAAGAGTCATCCTTTGAAGAATGTGATCTTAGAGAAACTAAGTTTAAGGATTGTAGATTAGAAGGAACACAGTTTATAAAAAGTGACCTTAGAAAGTGTGACTTTAGAGAATCTAGAGGATATGTAGTTGACATAAAAACAAATAGGTTAAAGGATGCTAAATTTTCATTTCCAGAAGTTGTATCATTATTAGATAGTCTTGAGATAAAAATAGATTAAGTTCAGTAAGGTGGATTTGTTATGTGGAGTGAAAAAAGAGGATTTGATGATTTAAGAATATTTTGTTTATTACCTATAGTTTTAAACTTATTTAGCAATGGAAGATTCTATATATTAAATGGTGATGGTAAGTCATTAGATGGTGTTAACTCAATAAATACATTTACTATTATGTCTCTAGTTATTACCTTTATTTTTATATTTTTTAATGAAAATAAGGATATTAATGAAGAGGAAAAAAAAGAGTTAAGAAAAAAAATGTATGGAATGAAGATTTTAACCATACCATTTATAGTGTACATTTTATTTACAATAATAATTGTGAGAAACATTTCAATTATTGCATCATCATTAATAATGCTAGGTGGATATATGTCTTTATATAAAAGTAGGGAAAATTCATTAGTTGCATTAATGGGATTAACTGATACTCAAAAAGCATGGAGAGAATACCAAAATGGTGGAGAAAAGGAAGCAGAGGCAACACTTTTTTGGAAGATAAAGCCTATGGCTACTCCTCATGTAAGTGTTCCTGTGGGAAAGAGAATTAATAATATAAATTATTATAATCTAATTATTATAGGGGTGTTTTTTATTGCAATTAAACCAAATGACTTGTTAGGAATATTTGTTTTTGGGGGAATATCTTTAATTGAACTATTTTATATAGCTGATTTAATCTTTGGAATATTTACTGAAACAGAGGGGAAATGTACAGGAGTTGTTTGGAAAGAGCAATCTAGAAGCCATAGAACTTATTATGAGATATATGTTACAGATTTTAAAAATAGAAGGGAAATTAAATTTAGGGTATATGATTATTGTAAATATAATGAGGGTGATAATATAAGGGTAATTCATGGAGGGCTCTCTAAAAGAGTAATAGATAGTTATTTAGCCTAAAATATAAATGGACATGTTATAAAGGTTGGTGGAGTTTATGTATACGGTTGGTCAAGTAGCTAAATTTTTGGGTATCTCTAGGGATACCTTAAAATTTTATGAAGAAAAGAATTTAATTAATCCAAGACAAGATGAAGAAAATGGATATAGAAAATATGATTTAATTGATATTAGTGAGGTTATGATTATTAATTTCTTTAGGGATATTGATATAGAAATCAAGAAAATACAAGAAATAAAAAATGGAAAAGATTTAAAGGGAATAGATGATATCCTAAAAGAAAAACAGAATAAAATAGAGGAAGAAATTGAATATAAGAAGATATTGTTAAATCGCATTGAAGAAATTAGAGATAACATAAATGATATTAATGAAAATCTTGAGAAGTTTACTATTAGAGAGATGAAGCCAATGTTAATTAAAAAGGAAATTGAAGGTCAAGGGGATATGGGAGAACTTTTAACAACAATCCTAGAAAATCACGATTATTCAGGAAGAATGAAAAAGGCAGTTTCCCTCACAGGTATGTGTAGATTTGTACATTTTGATGATAATAATGTTTTAAGTGAAAAATACGGATTCTTCACAAAGGTAGATGTATCTGAAATAAATGGAGAGGCATTAACAGGAAATGAGCTTTTTAAGGGATCACTTGAAAATAAAGTAGTAGCGTATGAAAAGTGTCTATACTTTGTTGTAGGGGTATATTTAGATTCAAATGATAAAAATATAGATGGAGATATTTTAGCTATATTAAAGGAAAAGGCTAGGGAACAAAATGTAGAGCTAATGGGAGTTTCCTATGTAAATTTATTATTTAATGGTTTTAAGAAGAACTTAGGGGTTCAATATCTAGAAATATATACACCTGTAAAATAAAATTTTCTAATAAAAAAACTATTGACCTGTGGGTTACACCCACCCTTAAAATGAAAATATAATTTTAAGGAAACGGGGTAAGACAATGAATTTATTAGAAGTAGATGAATTAAAAAAGAAGTATGATAAGGAGTTAGTTGTTAAAGGGATTTCCTTTCAAGTAAAGAAGGGAGAAATCCTTGGTTTACTTGGACCAAATGGTGCAGGTAAAAGTACAACTATTAATATATTATCAACTGCATTAAGACCAACAGAGGGGCAAATCAAATTTCAAGGTAAGAGCATCTTAAAGGATAATAAAGATTTTAAAAAGTCATTAGGATTAGTTCCTCAAAGTTTAGCTATTTTTGAAGCTATTCCAGCAATAGAGAATATTAAATATTTTGGAAGTCTTTATGGATTAAAGGGAGATAATTTAATAAAAAAATCTGAAAAGGCTTTAGAAATGGTTGGATTACTAGATAGAAAAGATGATCTTCCAAAAACTTTTTCAGGTGGAATGAAAAGAAGATTAAATATAGCTTGTGCACTTGCTCATGAGCCAAAGCTTTTAATTCTAGATGAACCTACAGTTGGAATAGATCCACAATCTAGAAATCACATATTAGAATCAATTAAAACCCTTAGAGAAAACGGAACTACAATAATCTATACAACACACTACATGGAAGAGGTTGAAGCAATTTGCGATAGGGTTTTAATAGTGGATAAAGGGAGCATAATAGCTTGCGGAACCTTAGATGAACTTAAAAGTAGCCTAGATGAAAATATTATTTATAATATTTACGGTGAAGGGTTAAATGAATTTGATAAAAATATATTAACTATAATTGATGGAATCAATAAAGTTGATTTGCTAGACTATTTAATTATCTCATCAGATAAAAATAAAAACAATCTAGATAAAATCATATTAAATCTCATAGAAAATAAGGTTAAAATAACAAAAATATTAAATGAAGAACCTTCCCTTGAGAGTATATTCTTAAATTTAACAGGAAGAACTCTAAGAGATTAGGAGGGGGAAATTAAATGTTTAATATGATAAAATTTCAAACAAAACTTATAATAAAAACACCAATAATGTTTATGATGTTTTTTGTATACCCAATACTTCTAACAGCAATAATAGGGTATTTAGCACAGGGAGGCTTTGGCGGAGATGTTTCTTCTTATGAATATTACTCAGTAGGTATGATGATTTTTATGTTTGCAGGGTCAGGGCTAATTTCTGTATATAATTTTTTAGATGATAATGTTAAAAGTGGCAATGTTAGAACAATGTTCTCGCCAAGTGGAGATTTTTCAATATTCTTTTCTCAAATCATTAGTGGAACAATATATTCAGCTCTTGCATCTGCCTTTGCAATGGGTGTGTTCAATCTTGTATTTAAGGTAGATTATAATGGATCATTTTTATTAATATTACTATGTTTTATTGTTTTTTCATTTATGTCAAATGCTCTAGGAATGTTTTTATGCACGAAGATGAAGAATGTAGGGGAGGTTAATCTTATATTCAATCTACTTCAAACAATATTATGTGTACTTGGAGGAGCATTTTTTTCACTTGAAGCCCTTGGAGGTATTCCAGCTATGATTGCAAAATTTTCACCAGTTAAGTGGTTTATGGATGGTATTTTAAACTCCATGTATGATAGTAATAACTTGTTAATTTATATTGCAATTATAATTAATTTAGTTCTTGGTTTAGTTTTAGTATTAATAACTTCTAAAACCTTTAAAACTGAGAAATATCTATAGGGGAGGGTTTGAAATGAGAAATATGCTTTTAGTTATGAAGAATAACTTATATAGATTTTCAAAAGATAAGGTAATGATAGTGATGGGTCTAATTATAATGCCAATTGTAATACTACTTGGACTTTACTTTTCATCAGGGGATGATATTAAAGGAAATATAGCAATGATATCTGTAAGTAATGAAGCTAAAGAGGTTATAACAAAAGGATTTGAAAATAATGATAAGTTTAAAATTGAGTATTTTGAAGAATCAGTATCAAAAACTAGCTTAATAAAAGGTATTTATATAGCTCAGGTTGATTTTAGAGAAATAGACAATATGGGAGTACCTAAAATAACATCCTATGGAAATGAGGAAATTAAGAAAGCTATTGAGAGTATTTTTACTGGTGCACCCTATGAAGGTGTAGAAAATAAAACAACAGTTGTTGGAAAGGTTATTGGGTTTTTGATTATGTTTCTTCTTATGGGAGGGGTTTCAATGGTAATGGAATTCTTCCTGTGTGATAAAGAAAATGGAACCTACACAAGAGTATTAAGTGGAAATACATCATATTTTCAATACATGTGTGGTCAACTTTTATATTCTATAGTGGTATTAACAACGCCAGCAACTCTATGGACTGTGGGTATTATAATGGTACTTGGTATTAACATAGAAATAAGCTATGTATTACTTGGACTTTTAGTTATACTTTTAGGGATATTAAGTGGTACATTTGCCATGTTTATAGCAACTATTTTCAAAGATAGGGTATCAGCATCAATGGGTGGTTCAATAATTGTAATGATAACTTCACTTTTTGGAGGATGCTTAGTTAATATAGAAGATAGTAATAAAATTATAGGTTTTATACGTGGACTACTTCCCCAAAAGAGAATGATAGATTTAGCTAACAAATTCAATTTAGAAGATTTAGCATTTATTATAGTAATAATTTTTATTTTATTATTTTCTAGTATAATAATTGGTAAAAAGCAATATGAGAGCGGAGAATTTATTAATAGTTAATTAAAAAGTTTAGGTGTGGTTAAGGTTTGACCACACCTTCTTTTTGAATAATTAATTTATTCAAATTTTATCTAAAAGCTCTTGACTATTACATTAGGTAATAGTTTATTCTAATAGTAGGATATCCAAAGAAGGAAGTTGATACAATGAAAATAAGTGAACTTGCAAAATTAACAGGAATAACTGTTAGAACTCTCCACCATTACGATAAAATTGGATTATTAGTTCCAACAGAAATAACAGAGAATGGATATAGAGTATATTCAAAGGAGTCTTTAGAAACACTTCAGCAAATACTGTTCTTTAAGGAGTTAGATTTTTCTTTAAAAGAGATTAAGGAAATAATGGGGAATAAAAACTATAATAAGGAAGAGGCGCTGATAAAGCAAAGGGAATTATTAATGAAGAAGAGAGAAAGATTAGAAGGAATCATAGGGCTAATTAATAAATCAATTAAAGGAGAAGAAAATATGAGCTTTAAAGAATTTAATAATTTAGAAATAGAGGAAACAAAGAAAAAATATGCAAAGGAGGTTAAATCAAAATGGGGTGAAACAGATGCATATAAAGAATGTGAAGCAAAAACAAAGAGTTATTCAAAAGATAAATGGGGGGAAACCTTTGATGAAGGTTCTAAAATATTAAAAGCCTTTTCTGAAATTAAGGAAGGAAGTCCAGAGTCAACTGATGCTCAGAGGTTAGTTGAAGAGTGGAGAGGGTATATTACAAAGAGCTTTTATAATTGTACAATTGAAATACTAAGTGGGCTTGGGCAAATGTATGTATATGATGAAAGATTTAAAAATAATATTGATACAAATGGGGAAGGAACAGCAGAATTTATATGGAAGGCAATTGAAATATATTGTAGTAAATAAACATTAACAAAATTATGTAATAGATGTATCCAAATATCATTAATACAGTTATAATATAGTTATGAAATAATATGTAAAAGGGTGGGGTATTTTTATGAATTTGGATAAGTTACAAGATGAGTTTATAGGTATTCTTGATAATATGGAAGCTATAGTTTGTAGCGAAGATAAAGAAGAAATGAGTAAATACGAAAAAGAAGCACAACCATATTTAGATTTAATTAATAGGTTACAAAAACAGTCAACGAAGTTACTTTTGAACCCTAATAATTATTATGAACTTGAGTATATTAGTAATATCTATATTGAAAATAGTATGGAAGTTTCAACATGCCCATTAAATATAAAACATTATTATAATGTATTAGCTAGATTTTATATATTTAATAATGAATATGATAAAGCAAGAAAGTTTTTAAATGAAGCTTTAGATTATAATCCAATTGATTGGAACGTATATCTTGATAAGGTTGATATAGAGTTTTATGAGTGGAATTTTGAAAAAGCATTAGAAATTTTAAAAGAAGGATGTAATCATATTCACACTGCTAAACAATTTGGGGAAGCATATATAAAATGTGCAGAAATACTTGAAAATATGAAAGATTATAAGCTATCACTTGCATGTCATAGAATAGCCTATGAATATGATAAAGACTTAAAGAATGTTTTTCACTCTTATGTATATGCATATACAAAAACTCTAATTAAAGAAAATATAATTTCAAGTGGTGATGAAATTAATGATTACGTTGGAGATGTAAGTAAACTAATAAAAGATAATGAACTGATTTTTGCAAATAATGAAATGGTAGGTTTTTTAAATGAAGATAATGCCCCATCTGATAGACCTGTAGAATTAGTTAATAAGTATAATGTAATGTATAAAGACATTATTAGTGTAAATAAAATTATTATAAATTTAAGTGTAACCCTTGATTATAATCATGAGTATGCAAAGAAAATTTCAGAGAATATGTATTGTAACTTTAAGGAATATATGAATTAAGAAATTTAAATGAAAAATAGTAGGCAAGCATCATTACTTGTCTACTATTTTATTTTATATGAAATTATGGTATAATAAGAACTTAAGGAAGATTAGATAAAATAATTGATGGCTCTAAAGTAGCCTTGTCAAATTTTTTTACTTTTAAGCTTCTTCATCAACACCCTCAAGTATAAAGGAATTAATGTGTTTTAGGTTTATATCAACGTTTTCTTTTAAGCTTGATGCATAATCTAAAAGGACCCTTGATGACTCCGCTGTTTGCTCTGATGATGCTGCTATTTCTTGTATAGAACATAAAATAGTTTTATTAACATCAGAAACAGAATACATTCTCTTCATAATATCCTCATGAGTAGAGTTTAAGTTATTGCAATTATTAGAGATTGCACTGACGGTTTGATCAATAATATTAATTGAATCTGAAATTGTTTGGAAGGATGAAATTGAACTATTAATACCATTTTTTTGATTATCAAGTTGATTTGTCATTTGGCGAGTATTTGTTACTAAGCTATTAGAATTATCTAAAACATTATTGATTAACCTATTAATAGAATATGAAGATTGTTTAGTTTGATCTGATAACTTTCTAATTTCTTCAGCTACAACTGTAAATCCTCTACCTGCTTCACCAGCTCTAGCAGCTTCAATTGCAGCATTTAAAGCAAGAAGATTGGTTTGCTGAGCTACATTGTTAATTAGGGTGGAAATTTCATTTACTTCATTAATATTAGAGTTAATATTATCAATTAAGCCTAAGAAGTCATTGAAAGTATTTGTAAAGTTTTCTAGGGATTCTGTTATTGTTTTTAAATCCTTATTACTATTTTTAGATTGATTTCTAACATCACAGGCTACATCTTGAAGATTTTCAATTTCTTTTATTTCTTTAAGAATAGTGTTATTAAGGATAGATATCTTATCCATAACATCATCAATTCCAGAGGACTCATTATCAACCCCAGTTACTATGTTATTTATCTCATGAGAAATAATATTAGTAGAGCTAGATAAATTATTAGAAATTACAGCTAAATTTTTAGATTGTTCTGCCATTGTATTTGTTGGAACCTTCATATCTTCAACTAATTTAACAATTGTGTTTTGAAGACAATCTAATGCTACACAAATGTGACCAACTTCATCTTCACGCTGGAAATATTTTTCTTTTATTTTATAATGATATACACCTTTTGAAAGATATCCAATATGTAATCTAAGACCATTTAACAATCTAGTTTTTGATGCAATATACTTTTTAATAAAATACATCATTGATAATATAGTAAATATAATAAGTATTAGATCAATTAAAAAAAACATGTTAAAGAATTTATCATTTGTTATTTGAGTATGTAATACCGATGAAATTAATTTGCTTAAAATTAAAAAAGTAAAATTACCAATACAAATAGTTTTTAAAAGATATTTAGTTATGTCATTAGTTAAGCTTTTCTTTTCATCAAAATTAACATCAATTCTGACATTATTATTCATTGTTATAATCCCCCCTCTATTTTCTTATAAATTTGTATATTTATGCACTAATATTATTTTACATTTGTTTTGAAAATTTTACAATAAAAAGAGTGTAATTAAAAAGAATTATGTTAAAAAATTATAAAAAATAACACATAATCATTTGTAAAAAGTTTCTATATTTTACTATAAATGTTGACATAATAGTTTATTCCATTTACAATTATAAGTAAAGAATTATAATTGTATAGAGTATATGGGTAATATTTTATACATATAAAGTTTTGGGAATGAAAGAGGGTTGGTTATGGGGATAGTTAATGGGTGTTATGGGGAAGATGTAAATGAATTAAAAAAAAGTAGCGAAATAGGAAAGTATAAGGATAATTTTAGAATATCAAATTTTTTTGAAGGGGAAGAATATTATTCAATTATTAGACTTTTTAGAGAAAGAAATCTTGAATATATATGGCAAATTACAGATGAAATTGTAGTAGAACTGTGTATGTCTAGAGGGTTTGGAATTAAACGTATTAATGCATTAAAAAATAGATTAATTGATATTTATATTAATGAGAGACATAATGTAAAGATAAATTATGATATTTTTAGTGTTAATTTTTGGTTTAGTAATGCACCTTATCATTATATAAGGGAATACTTTGTTGAGGAAAACAACATTCATAGTGTTATTGATATTACATTTGAAGATCTTAGGACATTTTCTATAAAAAGAAAAATATCTTCAAAAAAATTAGAGGGAATTATTCGAGATATTGAGGAGTGTAAGGGTAACATAAATTTTTAATGAATTTTAATTTAGTTTAGGAGGGATTTGTAGGTGAGAAGTATTTTTGATTTCTTAAAAAAAGATTATAAAGATTTATACCTTATAGCAAAGGACTTTGAAAGAATTGCTTTAAAGGATATAAAGGGAGCAATAGAGAAAAGTAATGAATTTACTTCAAAACTTACAAAAGTAATAGCTGAAGAAGTTGGATTAAAAGAGTTGAATATTTTAACTAATAGAGAAAGATACCTTAAGTTATATGAATTCAATCATATTTCAAATAATGAATGTAAATACTTTGAGAGTATTCAAATTGTTTTAACTAAAACAATAGAATCTCAAAAAGAAATTGATATAACAATGATTCACTATAAAATGTATGAATTAGCAACTTCTTTTTTTATAAATTATGTTTGTTTTTGGTTCGAACCCTGTTATAAACGGTTGATTAATTATAGAAATAAGCCTATAGGAAAAAAAGATGATTCTTGTTGCGCATAATTTATCTAATGGCTAGTATTGACTATACTCCCACCTCTACAGGTGGGGGATATTTAGTAAATACTTTCTAGTTACGAAGCTGAATGCTAGCTCCTAACCTATAATATTCTTACTAATTCAAATATAATTTTCTCAAGAAAATCATGCAAAATAAAACTTCATAAGGCGATACAATTTACAAAAAAGGAAGTGTATAAATGGAATATAAAATACTTGAAAAAATTAATTTTCCTAGTGATCTAAAAGGACTATCTCAAACAGAGCTAAATACTCTTTCAAAAGAAATACGAAGTCTTTTAATAAAAAAAATTAGTGAAACTGGTGGACACTTTGGACCAAATTTAGGCGTGCTAGAAATGACAATAGCACTACACTATGTATTTAATTCTCCTAAGGATAAAATAGTTTTTGATGTGTCACATCAATGTTATACTCATAAAATTCTTACAGGAAGAAAGGAAGCTTTTATAGATCCAAAAAAATATAACACAATAACTGGCTATACAAATCAAAATGAAAGTAAACACGATTTCTTTACAGTAGGGCATACCTCAACATCAATTAGCTTAGCACTTGGGTTAGCAAAAGCTAGAGATATAAAGGGAGATAATGAAAATATTATAGCAATTATTGGGGATGGTTCTTTAAGTGGAGGAATGGCATATGAAGCTCTAAACAATGCAGCAACTTCTGGTAAAAACATAATAATAATTATAAATGATAATGAAATGTCAATAGCTGCAAATCAAGGAGGGCTATATAAAAATCTATCACTTCTTAGATCTACTAAAGGATCAGGAAATAATAATTTCTTTAAAACACTAGGATTTGATTACTTCTATGTGAAAAATGGAAATAATCTTAAGAGTTTAGTAGAAGTTTTTAATAAGGTGAAAGATATGGATCATCCCATTATAGTACATATAAATACAAAAAAAGGAAAGGGGTATGAAGAAGCAGAAAAAGATAAAGAGAGGTTTCATTGGGTATCTCCATTTGATTTAGAAAGTAAAGAGCTTAAGAGTTTAAACACAGAAGAGTCTTACACTAAGATGGCAGGTGACTATATACTTGAAAAAGCAAAAAAAGATAACTCAATTATTGCAATTACTCCTGCTACACCATATGCAGGGCAATTGTATGAATTTAGAGAAGAACTTCCTAATCAATATATAGATGTTGGAATAGCAGAAGCGCATGCAGTTACCTTTGGAGCTGCTATAGCATGTGGTGGAGGAAAGCCCATTATTAATCTTGCAAGCTCTTTTATCCAAAGAACATATGACCAACTATCACAGGATATTGCAATAAATAAAAGCCCGGCTTTAATTATGGTTTATGATGGAGGAATATCAGGTGGTGATGTAGGGCACTTAGGTACTTTTGATATCCCTCTTATTAGTAATATACCAAATATAAAATATTTAGCACCAACATCTAAAGAGGAGTTAATAGCAATGATAGATTATGGAATTGAACAAAGTAAAGTTCCAGTTGCTATTAGAGTGCCAAATGGGAAAGTTATAGAGTGTGATTATAACATTTCTCAAACTAACTTCGAAGATGATAAGTTTATCAAAATAAAAGAAGGAAGTGAAATTTGTATTATTGCAGTAGGTACTTTCTTTAATCTTGGTAAGGAAATTCATGAAGGGATATTAAATACATTGAATATGAATGCTACATTAATTAATCCAAGGGTAATATCATCAATAGATAAAGAAATGTTAGATGATATTTCAAATAACCATAGTGTAGTAGTTACTCTTGAAGATGGAATATTAAATGGTGGATTCGGAGAAAAGGTTTCAAGTTATCTTGGGAATAAAGATATCAAAGTATTAAACTTTGGAGCTGATAAAGAATTTACAGATAGTATACCAATTAAAGATCTGTATAATAAATATCACTTAACAAAGGAATTAATTATAAAAGATATTATAAAGATATTATAAAGATATTAAAAGACACCAAATAACATTATTTTGGTGTCTTTTAATAAAATAAAGAAATTCATGTGAAAATATAGTATAATATACTTTATATAGTAGTTTGGGGAGTGGGGAACATGACAGATAAAGAGATAGTAAACATAATAAAAAACTATAGGATAATTACTAATATATTTGAAGAAAATCATCAATGTGAGGAATGTGGAAGAGAACTTACATCAAATAATATTCAATATGGTGATATTACTAATACTTTTAAGTGTGAATGTGGGGAACATTTTGTTTTTGCAAATGAAAGTGAAGTTAAAATTTATACAAGTTATGAGTATGAATATGTTGGTAAATTTATAATTACTAAAAAAAGTTATTATGAAAAGGTGGATCTTAATGAGAAAAGATTTTTATGGGATAAGTCAAAGGCAATTGAGGAAAATTTAATATTTAATTTAAGAGAAGTTAATGGGTGTAAGGTTATAAATTTTAAATACTTTAATTCAGAGCAACCATTTATGGAGCATGTAAATGAATGTGGAAGTTTTTTTAATGATTTTACACTAGAGGATTTTAAGGAAATGGCAAATAAATTTTCAATTCTATGTATTGAAAATAGAGTAAAGCCTAATTATGGTGAAATGCTATCCCATTTTTGTATGGGATACAATATGATGAATTATTTAGGTTTATTTAAACTAATTTTCACAAATTCTCTTTTAGAGTATTTGATTAAATGGGATATGACATACTTAATTGAAAAGAATCCTGTAAAGGCAATTGATCAATTAACAAAAAAATTACAAATAAATAATAATGGTAACTCCCTTAAGGCGATTTTCAATATACCTAATAAAGGGTTAAATCATATTAGAAATAATAGGCTTGGAGTATATTCAATTATTAGTTTAAGAGAGTTTTTTCAAGAAAGGAATGCACAGGAATTTAGTATTATAGTTAAGGACTATAGTTTTGCATTAAACTCATTAGGATATATTAGAACTCTTTTAAACAATGGATATAAAATTAGAAAGCTTTGTGAATATGTAGTAAGAATAAGCGAAAGTGAAGACCTATCTACAAACGAGGTGTTTATATATTTAAATGATTTAAGAAGAATGTCAAAGGCAATTGATATTTCATTTAAACCTTATAGTAAGAATCTTAAAGAGAGACATGATAGAGTTCTAGGAGTTTATAATGTGCAAAAAAATGAAATCAGAAGGGAAGAACTTTTAAAGGCTACTAAAAACTTTGAAATAAAGCAGGTTGGTAGTGAGTATTATGCAAAACCCTTAAAGACTATAGAAGATTTTAAATACGAGGGTGAAATACAAAAAAATTGTGTTATGAGTTATATAGACTATGTGTTAATAGGACAAACACAGATTTTTAGTGTGAGGAAGCTTGATAATGTTTCTAAGCCCTATGCAACAATTGAATTAAAAAATAATACAATTGTACAAGCTAAATTTATATGTAATAGGCCTGTTGATGGAGACATGAAACAATATCTAACAAAATTAGCTTTTGAGAATGATTGGAATATTAGATAAATAAAGGAGTTAGGGATGAATAAGAAAATAATATTTTTTGATGGTGATGGAACAATAATAAAAAATAATTTTATAACAGATAAGACCAAAGAAGCGTTTAAAAGGCTAAGAGAAAATGGACATGTTTTAGTACTAAGTACTGGGAGAGCCTATCCAGCAGTTGATGGTATTTTAAGTGAGTTAAATTTTGAGAATATGATATGTTCAGCTGGGGCAACAGTTGTTGTAAATAAGGAAATTCTTTTTTCTAAACCTATGAGCTATGAGTCAAGAAAAGAATTAGTTGAATACTTCGAGGAACATAATATAGTTTACAATTTAGAAGGTAATGACTATGTATATATAAAAAAGGGACATAAAGAAAAATATTTAAAATTATTTACCCCTCCGAATAAAGAAGAGGTAAGTGAAGAAGAATATGCTAGAGCTTTAGATAGAATAGAAAAAATTTCTTTAAGAACAAGGGAAATTGAAAATCCTATGGATGTAACCTTTAATAAAATTCATTATTATGGAGCAGAAATTTTATATAGTGAAGGGGTATGTCCTATTGATTTCAAGGATGTAAGAGAAAAATTTAAAGATAGATATACATGTGTATCATTATCTCTAAGTAAGTTATTTTCAGGTGGAGAAGTATGTGAAAAAGATATTTCTAAGGCTCTGGGAATTAAAGAAATGTTAAAGTATTACAATTTTAATTTAGATGATGTATATGCAATTGGGGATGACTATAATGATATAGATATGCTTAAATTTGTAAAAAATAGTATTGCAATGGGTAATTCACCACAAGCTGTTAAAGATGTTTCAAGTTATGTAACTAAGTCTTTTGAAGAGGATGGTTTTTATGAAGCAATGAAAACTTTTGAGCTAATATAATTAATTTAATGACAGGTATAGTTTAAGGTGTTATTATTTATACTGAAACTAAAAATTAGGAGTGTTTATTATGATTAAAAACTTAAGAAAAAACATTATATTATTAGTTATATTAATGTTTACAACTATTTTTCTTGGATGCAATTCAAATGAAAAGGTAGATGAAAAAAATGCAACTAAAAATGAGTCTCAGATTCAAATTAAAGATGTATCTGAATTAAAAAATACTGAGAACTTTAAATCAGGGGCTTTAGCTCATATACTTGAGGGAGAAATTAATTCAAAAGGGCAAGCAGTTGGATTCCATTATGAAAATATGCCAAACTCTAAGGGCAAGGTTATAAAGGGAACTGAGTCTAAGGAAAATGAAAAGGGGGTTTATACAGCAAAGGTTGAAGTAGATGGTATTAAGAAGACTTCAAATGGTGGTAAAAGTTCATTTTTTCCAAAAGATTGGTCAGCTCAAAAGGTTGTAGATACAATAAATGAAGCCTTTAAAGAAAAAGTTTATAAAACAGGGAATACATACTTTGGCTATTCAAAAGATGGGGTTAAAATTGTTATGTATATAGATGAAAAAACTGATAGAATAATCAGTGCTTTTCCAGAATACTAATATAAAGGATGATATTTATGAATTACTCAAAGAGAGAAATAATTTATAAGGGAAAAGTAGAAGAAATAGTCTTTGATTTTCCACAAGAATATGAGGTGCTTTCCACCTTTTTATCAGTAGATATTAAAAGCTTTAGTGACTACTTTATTGAAGAAATCTCTAAGGTTATAAATGGTGAAGAGAAAGAAAGAGAGATAAGTGGTAATATATGTGGTGCTTACATTACAAGAACAACTACTAAGGTTTTTGATATGATAAGTGAAGATGAAAAATCATGTCAAATAAGTACCAAAGAATTACTGTTCATTATCAACGAATATTTAAACCAAAATAATATATAAGTGTATAAAAGATTCTATCATTGATGGTAGGGTCTTTTATTTTTCTTTATCTGATTGCTACCATTGGTAACACTCCCACCTCTGCAGGTCAGCTAAGCACTGCTACGCGTCTAGATAAGTTCTTCTAAGCATCAGATGGTGTAATGTTAAAATTCACAAACTCCACCTGGTGCTAAGAATCACTTGATGAAACTATGCTTGTTAAGAATAGAGTCATAATTTGATGGTATGGCAGAATGTTAAATTTAATTTATAAGGAAGAATTTTATATTAATAGAAAAAGAGAACTTTCTGCAAAAAAATAAGAGGTTTAAAAAAAGTTATATATATATTAAATTATCAATTAAAGTTAATATAATTAATAAAATTTAATATGTAAAGGTATGGAAATGGAAAATTTACAAATATTTAACTTGCGACATTATATTACATATTTTACAAAAATTATAATATATAATATGTTATGTAAATAAAAAGAGGGAGGGCATAACAATGAAAAAAAGAATTGTAAGTTGCGTAATAGCTGGAGTAATAGCACTAAGTATGTGTCCTAATATTTCAGCATCAGCATCACAAAAGAGAGAATTAAAAGCAGGTGAAGTAGTTACAGTAAATAGAACAGAGGAAGAGTTTACATTTACGGTAAAAGAGGAAGGTATATATACTTTATTTACTAATCTACCACAAAATCAGGTTAAGATGAGTGTTTATAATGAGGCCTATAATTTAATTACATCACTTAATGGGATTTCAACAACTACTCTTAGACCAGGAAAATACTTTGTTAAAATTGAGAACACATGGGGAATGCAATTGAATGGAGAATTTGGGGTATTACCATCATTAAATTACAATGATATTGAAAAGATAGATACAACTTCAAGTAATATTATGTTTAGACTTAGAAATAATAATATCCCACAAGAGAGTAAATTAATAGTTGAAACCTGTGAAAATAAGGATGTAAATGAGGATACTATTATTACAGTCTACGATAAGAATTTAAATGTAGTTGGTAATAGTGATGATTTATCTCAAGAATGTAAATATTCAAGATACCTATTGAACCCAAAGAGCCAATCAGACTTTAAAAATGGGGAAAATATTTTTGTAAAAATAGAAAGTAAAGATAAAGCACCTTTATCAACAACAGTAGCTTTTACAGAGGATAATACAAGATCAACAGGGTATGTAGGAATGATTTCACCTGATAATGGAGGGTATTACTTATTAGGTGAAGAAATACAAGTGAAAGCCTATGGTAACTCAGCAGTAAGTGAAATTGGAATGGAGTACAGAGGTATTGATACTAGTGATAATGAAAATATAATAGCACTAAATAAAATGGTTAAGGACGCAAAATCTAACACTTATAAAGGGACAGTGAAACCACAAAGAGAGCATCACTTATCTGCATATAAAAATGGTGGTGACTATATTTCACCTAAAATCGTAGGGGTTGCAAAGTCATTTAAAAATGATATAACCGAAAGTAAAATTGATGCGTATTTCACATATTATGATAGGACATCATATAAGGCAATGGATACATCATGGTATTATAATTCACCATTTAATCATTCATTTAAAGGATATGGTACAAATCAATATAATTGTATGGCATATGGATTAGGAGTCACAGACCAATGGATGTGGCCTTGGAGTCCAGCAGCTACTGGAATACCATTTGAAGTAGTATCATATTACTTTGGAAAGAAATATGGACATGCTAATAGACCAGGATATAAGTTTACAGAGTTTTCTGAGACTGTAATGCCATATACAGAAGTAATATACTATGAAGGGCATGTCGCAGTAGTTACTGAATGGGATAAGAATGGTATGCCAACAAAATTAATATCAAAATGGGGCGGACTAGAGTTAATAGAAAGCTCTTATGAAGGATTAATTAGATGGGGAGAACCACTTGTTTTCATGAAGGGTAGAGAATAATATACTATAGTTTCTTAAAAAAATGAACAATGCTTTTAGGTATTGTTCATTTTTTTTTAACTATATTTATATGTAAAATGGTTTATAATTAAAATAATAGTATATTGTAGTAAATGTTTTAATAATATAATAAAAAATATAGATTTGATTATTTAGAAATAGGATGGGCAAATATGAATAATAACGAAAAGACTAACCAAAAACAACTTTCTTACGAATTAGCTGAAAAAAGAGCGTTAGAATATTATAATTCCTTAAATAGATTTATAGAAAATGAGGAACACTTTAATAAGTTAATAGTAGAACTAAAATTATGGAGAAAAAGACATAGAAATACTAATATGATAACGTCAATAATATATTCAGAAAAAAGGAAACCGAAAACTAATGAATATAGTAAATACATAAAATGGTTAGAAAAATCTAATTGCCTAGAAAACTATTTAGATAGGAGTATATCTTATATTTATATGAGAGATTTAGGTAAAGATTTAACAGATATTAATACAACTAATTCAATTAATAAAAGTGTAAAAGAGTTAATGGATACATTAACAAAAGAAAATAAGGAGAATGACTATAATGAAGATATGAAGGTGTCATTTTATAAGAAATCTCAAGAGGAGAATACAGAATTAACTGCTATATGGTTATTTGAGAAGTTAAAGTTAGTATCTGAAAATATACCAGATAAAATGAGTTATGAACATGCTCAGAGAAAATTAATAAAAATAATTCTTGGGGTTATGATGCATGAAACAGAAATAATGGATGAAGGAATATCTAAAGAGGAGAAGAAAAACAGATTAGAGAGAGCCATTAGATTAGGCTATGCCTATGGGTTAACATATCCATTTATTGACGATATTTTTGATGCTAATATTTTAAGTGAAGATGAAGAAATGCGTTATTCAAACATTATAAAAGAAAGTTTAACAACAGGAGAAGTGCCAGAGTTTGGAGAGTGGAATAGTGAAAATAAAGAGTTAATGGAGTTTGTTGAAAAGGAACTTAAAGAGGCTTTCTTGTTTATTAAAGATAATCAGACACCACGAGTGTTTGAAAACTTTTTAAATCAAGCATATATATTCTTTAATTCACAAGAAGTTGATAGAGTTAAGGATTTGAATAAAAAGTACACTAACGAAAATATTATAATACCAGTAATTTTAAAATCTTCATATTCTAGATTAATTGCTAGGGCTGTTACTGGCGTAGAACAGGATTGTGATTTTGATAAAAGAACTTTCTATTATGGAATTTATAATCAGCTATCTGATGATTTTGCTGATATGTTTGAGGACTTACAAAAGAACTCTTTAACACCATACACATATTTTTTAAGATATAATAAGGAAGATAATAGTGTTATAAATCCATTTAAACTATATTTAATGGTAGTTTACAACTTAATCTTTAACATATATGGTGGAGATGAAAAAACAAAGGATGTTATATTTTCAAGGGTAATTAATGGACTTAGAAGATTTAAAGAAAAAATTGGAGAACATAAATTTAATGAGATAATGCATTTATTACTAGGAGATTCAAAAAAATTATTAAATGAGTTTAATACACAAATTGTAAAAGCAAATAACATAGACTTCCTTGATAAGCTTTTAAGGGATAATATAGCAAGTGGATTAAAAAAACAAAAGGAAGATATTGATAAATTTAAAAACAAATTCGAGTTAATTAAGGATAAAGTTAATAATATTCTATATATAAAAGAAGATTATGGCACAATAGTTGATGCATCAAATTATAGTCTTTTAGGTGGAGGGAAGAGACTTAGACCAGTAATAGCATACTTAATCGGTGTTGATGAATTTGATATAAAAGTAGAGCAAATAGAACCAGTATTAAAAACACTAGAGTATATGCATACAGCATCATTAATATTTGATGATTTACCATCACAAGATAATGCTACAATGAGAAGGGGGAGAAAAACCTTACATGAGGTGTACAACACAGGGATAAGTGAGTTATCAGGATTGTATTTAACTCAGAGAGCAATAAGAGAGTTAACAATGATAAAGGATGTAGATACTAAGGTTATTTCTGAACTAGTGAATTATGCATGTAAAACAACAGAAGATATGTGCAAGGGACAAGTTATGGATTTAACCTCTAAAGGAAAAGACTTATCTTTAGAGGAATTAAATAAACTATGTTTTTATAAAACAGGATTAGCCTTTGAGGCATCATTCATTATGCCATCTATTCTAAAAGGGACTTCTGAAAAAGAAAGAGATTTATTTAAGAAATTCTCATATCACGTTGGAATAATGTTTCAAATTAAAGATGATATTTTAGATTTAGAAGGAGATAGTAATTATTTAGGTAAATTAACAAAGGTAGATGAGAGAAATAGCTCATCAACATTTGTTACTATTTTAGGATTAGATGGTGCTAAGAAAGAAATGTGGAATCATTACATAGAAGCTTATAGTGTCCTTGAAAATATTAGTATAAGTAATGACTTCTTGAAATATCTTTTAGATTACATTATTAACAGAAAGAGGTAAGGGTAATAAAATAACTATAATGTTATGATAGAATTGGATATATATGATATAATAGATTTTTTTTAAAAAATATAGTTTTTTACACTAAAGTTACAGAGGATGAAAAAGTAGAGTTTAACTATAGAAGTATTAAGGGTAATTTTTTAACAAGTCAAAGTACTATAGACAAAAGTACAGGGTGTCAAGGGATGATTATTGTAATGAGTGGTTGTTTAAGGGCATCCTTAAGATCTATGAAAGGAAAAGAAATTACATTATATAAATTACTTTCTAGAGAGGTGTGCATTTTATCATCTTCTTGTATTTACAAATATATTTTTCGTTGCTATAATGGTTAATGTTTTAACAAGTAGGAAAGAGAATGGATTATATAAGGAAAAAATTTTTCTCTTTCTTTTTTTGTATTGATAGTAATATTTTTACAAAGCATATGTAAAGTAATACCTTCTGGAGGAATAAAATAGATATGAAGAAAAATTTTTTTCAAAGAGCGTATACAGTTATGGAAGTAAGAACAGGACTTGCGACTGGATTTCCTGTATTGTCTTCTGGCATATATGGGGCCTATTTAGTTGGTAAACTGAATATACCACTATTGATATTTATGTTTATAACAGGATTTTGTTTTAATTTAATTGCAAATGTTGCAAATGAAATAAGGGCATATATAAAAAGGGAAAAAAATGAAGATACTTCTACGAATCATCAAGGAAGTGAAGGTTTAGTTAGAGGGGATGCTACCCTGGCAGATGCATTAATAGTTATGCTTGCATTACTTGCAATTAGTACTTTTTGTGGTATGATAATAGTTTTTTTAACAGGAAGCAAAAAAATATTTTTTATAGGAGTAGTTAGTTTTTTTGCTGCAATAACCTATTCATTAGGACCAAAGCCGTACATAATTTATCCAATTGGAGAATTGGTTTCAGGCGTGTTTGTTGGTCTTATTAGTAGTTTAGTATCAGCATACATACAAACAGGGTTTATAACATTTGATATTGTATTATTATCTATCATATCAATGATAATGACTATATTTTTAATGTCTACAAATAATACATCAGATATTGAAAAGGATAGAGGGTCAAGAACAACACTCCCTCATGTTATCGGATTTAGAAATTCTATTAAGGTAATAATACCTGAAGGGATTATTATGGTAATATGTTTTGCTACAATGTTCCTTTTAAATAAAATAAACATAATAGTATTTTTATCAGGTATTTTTATTTTCTATTATTATGGATATATTAAATGGTACAAGGATTATTATAAAATTGAACAAGTTTATAAAGAAATGGGCAAAGAGTGGGGAACAAGACCATTAATTCTAATTAGAGCTTTTCACCTTATAATCAGTATAGAATTGTTTATATTTATGATTTTTAAATAGTAGATACATATGAATAACGATTTAAGATCTGTAAAATAATAAATATGCAAAAAGAGTAGGGCGAGTTTACCTATTCTTTTTCTTTTTAAATTTTTAAAATATAGTTCTTAACATATGTTTTAATACATATACTTAAAAATAACCATTGAAAGGAATGATTATTATGAGTATTTATATATTAAAAACATATGTTGAAGAGTGTATAAAAAAAGGTGAGGAGCCTACATTTAAGGGATTAAATCAATTTTATACTGCAATTAGATCTATAAAGTAATTTATAGTATTACTTAAGTTTAGTGGTAGGGTTTTTACATCCAAATTATCAAAGCATAAAAAAGAGAATAAGATTTAACTATTATTCTCTTTTAAGGGCGATTTAAAATTTAATATTGGTAATAGAGTATAATGATACTTATTTATGTTCACTTAAAGAGCTAATCCAGTTTGATTTTTTGAAATAAATATATAAAATTACTGCACTTGAAACCCAAGTAACAGCATAAGCTGCAAATACAACTCTAATGTCGTTAAAAATAGGAACTAGTACGAGAATCCAACCTACTCTCATAAAACACCAACATGCAATCATTACGATCATAGGAACCGTAGTTTTTCCAGCACCACGTAATATTCCAGAAAGTACATTAGAAGTAGCCAAGAAAATATAAGCAGGTGCAAGAGTTTGAAGCATTAAAACACCATACTTAATAACTTCAGGATCATTAGAGAATATTTTTAAAACATGTGGAGCAAAAATATACAAGAATCCTGAAATAGTAAATGTTATTATAACAGTAAGCTTAAGGCCAATCTTAGAGCCAACATGAACTCTATCATATTGTTTAGCTCCAATATTTTGTCCAGTAAATGTAGTAAGAGCCATAGAAAGGCTCATAATAGGAAGAATAGCAAAGCCATCAATTTTAGTATATGAACCACATCCAGCCATGGCAATGGCACCAAAATTGTTTATGTTACTTTGAACCACAACATTTGAAAAAGAAACAATAGATCCTTGTAATCCACTAGGTAAACCAATCCGTATAATTTTCTTTAAATATTCTTTATGTACTTTAATTTCTTTAATTTTAAGTGAATATACTTCTTTAGTTCTAACAAGAACATATAAAACTAAAGATGCACTAATAAACTGAGAAATTAAAGTGGCTAAAGCCACACCAGCAACTCCCATATTTAAGTTAACAACAAAAATTAGGTCTAAAATAATATTTACAAGTGAAGAAACAATTAAAAAATAAAGAGGCTTTTTAGAGTCACCAACAGCCCTTAAAATACCACTACATATGTTATAAACTATTATTCCTAAAATACCACTAAAGTATATTCTAAGATATAAGGATGACTTGTCCATTATATCCTCAGGTGTACCCATGGCTCTTAAAATTGTTGGAGAAAAAATTACTCCAATAAATGTTAATATAAATCCTGATATTAGAGCAAAGGCTACCGTTGTATGTAGAGCTAATTTTAACTTTTTATTATTCTTAGCTCCAAAATATTGAGATATAATAACGCTTCCGCCCATGGAAACACCCATAAACATAGCTATTAATAAGTTAATAATTGGACCTGAAGAATTTACAGATGCTAAAGCTTCACTGCCAATATATTTTCCTACAATAACAGAATCAACCGTATTATATAGCTGTTGAAATAAATTACCTAAAAGAAGTGGAAATGCAAATGCTAATAATTTTTTTAATATAGGACCCTCTGTCATTAATCCTGTGTTTTTCTCATTCATAATAATACCCCGTTAAAATTTATTTATCTTACAATCTTAACATAAATAATAGTTTAATTACAAATAATTCACAATAACTCCTAATAAGGGAATAAAACTTACCTAAAGTTAATATAAATATTTAGTAACAAAAGTTTTACATTTTATTTTATTATTATAGTAGATTAAAAGTAAGAAATTTATAAAATATATTTACCAAAAAATAGAAAAGTGATAAAATGCTAGATGGGAGATGTTTGAAATGGTATCAATTAATTCTTTAGTTTATAAAAATCATATATTAAAGAGGGATATAGTTGTTGAAGAAACTAAGAGAGATGATGGAAGAGTATGCTATGAGTTAATAAAAAAATTAAAAAATACAAAGTTATTATTAAATGTTTTTATTAAATTTAGCGAAGATGATACAAAAGTAAAAATTGGTTCTAAGGAGTTCATTTATATTGGGGGGCTTAATAAGAATAAGGAAATATTAAAAGAATGTACAAGGATTAATAATAAGGGAACTTATGAATATACCATAGATAACAATTTTGTTTGTGTAGAGAGTAGATTAAATTTTCAAGAGGATTTTACAGTAGAATACCTTGATAAGAAAATGTTAGAATTACTAGATTCATTAGATGAAAATTATAGAGATTTAATCAAAGTAATTTACATATAATAAGTATAAGGAGGAATTTATTTATGAAATTTTTTCAAACAATAGATTCAATAGAAGAGGATTTCTATGATGATAAGGATGAAGAGGTTGTATGTTTAGAATGTAAAAATATAATAGATTCCACAAATTGTTATGTTGATACAGTAAATAAAATTGCATATTGTTCATATGAGTGCTATAAAAAGAGAATGATGAACGAATATTTTTAAGACTTCTAGTGATAGGAGTCTTTTTTATTCTATAGGGAATATTACTTAAGTATTTATGAAAAAATATATTTGAGAGGAGTGATAATATGAACACATTACCAATGCCAATAATAACATCAATAATTTCAGCAATTTCAATAGTTGTTGGCTCTCTTGTAGGTGCATTTTTTAGTTGGTTAATAAATAAAAAGATGCATACAGAGAGTTATAAGGAGAAAATTAATATAAGAAAAGAGGATAGAGAACTTGATGAAATGAAGAGTAGAAAAGAAAAATCATTAAATGGTAATCTAATAAGGTTAGATATCTCAACTGCTATTTTTCAATCCATTAGAGGAATTAATAATAATGAAATTGATAAAATATATTTTTATATACTACCATTAAATAAGCATTATGCAAATGCGCTATCTTCATTAAGTGATGAGTATTCATTAAAGGAATTAAGTCATTTATATCAACTTTATGGTATAATTGAAAAGGTCAATCGTGATATTATTAAGTTTAATAATGACTCAGAAGTCGATTATGAATTGATTAAAAGGGGATTTTCTACGATTTTGTATAAGATTTATGGTGATGGAATGAAAGAAATATTAAAGGAAGAAATAAATGATATTTCTTATGAAGAACTAATTAATTCCGCCTATATTAATGAAGAATATGGAATAATTTTAAAAAAGCTAAATAGTATATGTAATACTAATTACTAATGTTAAGAAATCTTTAAGAATATTATAAGATATAATTTCTTGAATAATAAAGCTTTACATATTAAACTTAAATAGAAGAAAAGGGGGAAGGACTTTGAAGAAATCAAATATATTAATATTAGTAGGGGTCTTTATTATGCTCACTTCAATGTTATGTATAAAGAGCAAGAATACTTTTATTAAGGAAAAGGTTTTTAATACACCTGAAGAGGTGGTAAAGTACTTAGATAATAAGCCATTAATGGTTAGAAATAATTTTAATTATGAAGAATCTACTCACTTAAAAGAAGCTGTATCTAAAAGGAAAAGGGTTTATGGTAGTAGTATTAATTTTGAAAAAATTCACTTTGATGAAATTATTCAGATTTCTAAGGAAGATGAAAAAAGAATTTTAAGTAAGTATGAAAATAAGTGCAAAAATATCAAAGGATATAATCCATCATCAAAGAGGATTCCTATGATAGTAAAAGCTAATGTTTATAAGAGCATATATGAGTATGATGAAAATGATGGTGTGAAAGAAAGCATTAATGCTGAATTAGTTTTTATTGATGAGGGTGAGGGTTTTGTAATAGATTATATTATTTATGAAACAACAAATAAAAGTGAGTATTATGGAGGGGACCAATGATAAAGGTTAATAATATATCTATGGAGATAGATGAAAACATAATACTTAATGATATGAATTTTAATATTGAGGCAGGGACTATAGTTGGACTAGTTGGTCCTAATGGTGTTGGAAAAACGACTTTAATAAAATGTTTAACAGGAATTTATGAAAATACTAAGGGAGAAATACTTTATGATGGGCAAAGGGTCTATGATAATGAAGTTACAAAAAAGAAGATTTCTTATGTAGCTGATGAAAATCAGTTTTTTTCTTCTTATAAGGTAAAACATATTATAAAGTTTTATGAATTAGCGTATGGTTTCATTAATCATGATAAGCTTGCAAGAATAAATAAATTATTCGAAATAAATTTAAATAAGAGATTATTTCAGCTATCAAAAGGTCAAAAAATGAGAGTGTTTTTATTAATTGCTCTTTGCCAAGATACAGAGTATTTAATACTTGATGAGCCTACTTCAGGATTAGATCCTATTATAAAAAATGGATTACTTAAACTTTTATTAAAGGAAAAAAGTGCAGGTAGAACTATTATAATGAGCTCCCACCATTTATTAGACCTTGAAAAAATATGTGATTCAATTATATTTATAAAAAATGGGGAAATAACAAACAATAGTACCCTTAAGGATCTTAAGAATAAGGTTAAAAAAATCCAAGTAGCTTTTGATGCACCAACTTATGAAGAAGATTTATTTTATGATGGAGTAATTAAGATAACTAAGGTTGGGAAAGTGTTTACTATTGTAACTAATAATTACTGTGATGAATTTAACAATAAATTATTAAATCTTAAGCCTATTTTAATAGATGAAATAGAGTTATCCCTTGAAGACATATTTATACACGAAGTAGGGGGAGATGATATTTATGAAGAAATATTTAAGTAAGGCTTTATTTTTTCAATGGTTTTATATAGGTAAGTGGTTACTTGGAATATTATCATTATTATGGGGTATTGTTATATATTCAACATTAATGGATTCAATTATTTTTGCTGGTGTGGAAGTAAGTGCATTTGCTAGTAATAATATATTATTTAATGTTGAAATGATAAATATATTATTAGTAGTAATTATTTTTGCAATTTATTTATTTAATAAAGGTGTTAATAAAAGAAACAAGTATTCCTTCCTGTTTAGTGGGCCATTTAACAAAAGAAAAGTTTATATTAATGACTTAGTTGCATTATTTGGTTCATTATTTGGATTAATATTAATATTTTTATATCTATCAATATGTGTATCAATAAAATTTAGTAATGAACTTTTATTAATAAATGGTTACTTTGAGGGTGTAATGAGTGTTGCTTTTGCAATATTATTAATTGGAAGTACATTTATTGTGTATTTAGTTTTATTTGATTTCCTATTTTCAAATATTATATTAACAGGATTAGCTGTAATAATGGTACCAGTAGCAATTTTATTTAATATTATGAATATGACTGAAAGTATTGGGGCAATAGTTGGCTATAATCGTATAGTTATAAACATTATAAATGAGATAATGTTTGTTATAACTCAAGGTATTGAATCAATTTTATTTGGTCCAAATTATAATTATTATGGTATCCTTTCAACTAGGGGATATTTTATTGTTGGTATTATAACTTTAATTAGCTGTATAATAATTGGACTAATAATAATTGAGATTTTAAGTAGAAAGATCAAAATTGAGAAAACAAATAAATTATTTACTTTTCCTTGGGTTGAGAAGGGAATTGTTATTTTAATAAGCTTGAGCTTTGCACAATTTATATTTATAATGCTATATAGCTTTGCAAATTATACTGTGATTTTTGGAGAGGGGCAAGGATATATTTTATCTGTTATTCCAAGCATAATTGCATATGTTGTATCATATAAATTAATTAAGTATATAATCAAATTAGTAGCTTAACCTCCAAATGTCTTAGAGCCTGTGAATTAACCTTCACAGGTTTCTTTTTTTATTAAGAATTTTATATTTCTATATAAAAAGTACTGAGATTGAAAATATCAACCTCAGTATCTTTAATACCAATTAAATTTTTGAATTTAATAATTTAGTATTACACCTTTAAAGGGTATCTTAGAAGAAGCCTCCGCAGCCCATTCCACCGAATCCGCCAAATCCAAATCCACCAAATAAAAGTAGTAACCAAATTAGTGGGTTGTTAAATCCAAAGCCATATCCGCCACCACAGCCGAATCCACCGTTTCCAAATCCACCGCATCCACAATTATTATAATATGGTTGACAGCAGTTGCATCCACAATTACGTCTTCTTGACATAGTATATCTCTCCTTTTCCTTTGTTTATTTGTTTTATAGTATATAGTACTCTTAATGTAGAAATTTGTTACAATAGATAAGATTTATTTGCATAACTTTTTAATAATTGGAAAAAATAAAAATGAACAAATTTTAATGAGGTGATCAAATGAGAAAAATAATTGCATTTCTAATACTTCCATGTATGATCTTTTTAGTAGGATGTTCTGGAAATACAGATAAGGCAGCAAAAAAAACAAATGATACAGGAAATAAAAAAGTAGAAGAGAATATTCAAACACCGCCAGAACTTCAAGTTATGGCAGGGGATAGCGCCCAAAAGGCAATACTTCAAAAATATGATTGGACATATACAGAATCAAATAATAATGAAAAAAATGAAATAAAAACACTTATGGATGAGCAGGATGTTGTAAAGACAGCACCATCAATTACAGTAAGCTCTGCTAATAAGTTAAGTTTTAAATTTGGAAGTGAACCAAAAAGTTATACGGTAAGAATGATATTACCTAATGAGGCTAAGCTTGAAGTGGTTAATAGTGAAGTTAGTATACCTATACCATCATCCCTTGGTCAAGCAACCTTTAAAGTTGAAGGGAAATGGGATCAAGGAACTGCAATATACATGTTTAATTTAGATATACAGGGGTAAAAGATTAAGGTCTAGAAAAACTAGACCTTAATTAATATTACTCAAGACTCTCATAAGTTTCCTTTAATAACAGAGCATCTCTTTCTAAAATAGGACTTTCACAAATAATACATCCTTTAACATCATAATCCTTTAGAGCTTTTAAGCAGGCAACAAAGTTAAAATCACTTTCAAGGAATGGAAGATGGTTTTTTTCTCCCTTTTGAGTATAGGCAATACCAGACATATGCATATGCAAATCATCTAGAACCTCCCTTCCTAACCCTTGAAGTATAGTTTCTAATATATTCTTAAAATCATCATAAGTTTTTAAGGCTCCACCGCCTCTTGCATGAAGATGAGAAAAATCAATGCATAGCTTACAAGTAGGAATTTCTTTGCAGATATTAATTAGTTCAGCTAAATCACCAAATTGAGTACCTTTACCTGTAGTTTCTAATCTATAATCAACATTTCCACTAGGAAGCTTTTTAAGGTTATTCTTTATTTCTTCAAGAGTATCTTCCTTTGTAGACTTTAAATAAAATCCTGGATGGAATACAAGGCTTCTGCCACCAACTAGGTCTAGAGCATTAGCACCTTGTTGAATTCTTTCTAAAGACTTTTCCTTTTTATCATCCTCAACAGCATTTAGATTTATAAAATATGAACCATGGGCTGATAAGTATATATTATATTTATTTTTTGCTTCAATTATTGCATCCTTATTTTTTGCAGTTACATTAACACTTCTTACAAAGGGTAACTCCATTGCATCTAATCCTATTTTATGTAAATGTTCAATACCAGTTGCATATGTAAATTTTTGACCTTCTTCTCCAAGAGGAAGTCCTGAGATACCAAATAATAATTTTTCCATAATATCACCTTTCTCTATATAAAATATGAATAAAGTATATCAAAACTACTATATGAATAGCAACAATAATTATAATTTTAAATATGTTGAAACTTAGCTGAAACTTCTATATAATCAATAAGAGAAAAACAATGGAGTGTGTAAACATGGAAGAAAGATTACAAAAATACATGGCATCTTGTGGGGTGGCATCAAGAAGAAAATGCGAGGAATTAATACTTGCAGGAAATGTTAAGGTGAATGGTACAGTTATTACTGAATTAGGAATAAAGGTTAATCCAGAAAAGGATGAAGTTATATATAATGGTAATGTTATTACTAAGGAAGAAAATAAGGTTTATATAATGTTAAATAAGCCTACAGGATACATTACTTCTTTAGCAGATGAAAAGGGAAGAAAAACAATTTTAGATATTGTAAAGGTAAAAGAACGAGTTTTCCCAATAGGTAGACTTGACTATGATTCATCAGGTCTTTTGCTACTAACAAATGATGGGGAAGTATATAATAAGATAATTCACCCTAGAGTAGAGCTAAAAAAGAAGTACGTTGTTTTATGTGAGGGAGAATTTACAGAGAATGATGGAAATAGATTAAGAAAAGGTGTAGATATAGGTGGATATATTACAGCACCTGCTGAAGTAAAAATAATTAGAGTAGATAGAAGGAAAAGTGGGGCAATTGTTTCAACAGTTGAGATAAGCATACATGAAGGGAAGAACAGACAGGTTAGAAGAATGTGTTCAGCTGTAAATCATAATGTTTTATCTCTAAAAAGAGTTCAAGTTGGAGAGTTATCCCTAGGATACTTAAAGGTAGGAGAGTACAGACAACTTAGAGAAGAAGAATTAAACTATGTAAATAGTTTATAATGGAGGTATAATGTTTAATTACGTTTCAGATATTAGTAAATTAGCTCAACATATTATTGAATATTACTTAAAAGATAAGGATGTAGCAATTGATGGTACCTTAGGTAATGGCCATGATACAGATTTTTTAAAGGATAACTTTAAAAGAGTTTATTCTTTTGAAATTCAAGAAGAGCCCTGTGAAGCTTATGAGGCTTTAGGTTATAATAATGTAAAAGTAGTTAATGACTCACATCACCTATTTAAAGAATACGTTGATGGTGAAGTAAATTGTATAATGTACAATTTAGGATTCCTTCCAAAGGGTGATAAGAATATAACAACATTAAAGGAAACCTCATTAAAGAGTATTGAAGTTGGATTATCAATTTTAGCTTCAGGAGGAATTATGACAGTTTGTATATATAGAGGACATAGTGCAGGAAAAGAGGAAGAATCTTGCATAATAGAATATTTGAAAACACTAGATAAGAAAAAATATGGTGTAATGTGCCACGATTTCATAAATAGAGATAATAATCCTCCAGTTTTAGTTGTGGTGGAAAAGAAATAAATGAAAGATTAAATATTAAATCTTTCTTTTTTATGTTGAATATTTTAGATTAAAATGATAAAATATTATAAATTACAGAATATTAAATTTGACTTTTATATATAGGATGGAAATAATAATGGAAAACAATTTAACTGATCAAAGTAAAGATTTAATGAGACTTATACAAAGTAAGTATTCAAGACTAAGTAAAGGACAAAAATTAATTGCAGAGTTTATTTTAAAAAATTATGATAAGGCTGCATTTATGACAGCTGCAAGACTTGGGATAGCTGTTGGTGTTTCTGAGTCAACTGTTGTAAGGTTTGCAAATGAACTAGGTTTTTCGGGTTATCCTAAGTTACAAAAATCACTTCAAGAGCTAATAAAAAATAAACTTACTACAGTTCAAAGACTTGAGCTATCAAATGATTTAATTTCAAATGGAGATGCTTTAAAAGGGGTTCTTAAGGCTGATATGGAAAACATAAGAACAACTCTTGAAAAAATAAACCCTTCTGTTTTTGAAGAAGTGGTTACAAGTATATTTGAGGCTAAACATATATACATATTAGGGCTTAGAAGTTCTACTGCACTTGCAGAATTTTTAGGATTTTACTTAAATGTAATACTTCAGAATGTAAAAACTGTAAGCTATGGAATATCAGACATATTTGAACAAATGATAAATGTATCAGAAGGTGACTTGGTTATAGGAATTGGATTCCCAAGATATGCTGCAAAAACAATTGATGCATTAGATTTTGCTAAAAATAGAGGGGCGAAGGTTGTTGCAATAACTGATTCTTTTCTTTCTCCATTAGCATCAAAGGCTGATAACACTTTAATTGCACAAAGTAATATGGCTTCGTTTGTTGATTCTTTAGTGGCTCCACTGTCAGTTATTAATGCTTTAATAATTGCAGTTGGAATGAATGAAAAAGAAAGTATAACAAATACATTTGGTTCATTAGAGCAAATATGGCAGGACTATAATGTGTATACTTATAACTCTAAAAATGTACATGAAGATTAAAGAAACTTTACAAATTGTTAACTCTTTGTTTATTTTAATTTATTAAAATTATGATATATTAATTATAGACACTTTTATCCCCAATATATCATATATTTCCTTTATAGAGGTGTATCAAATTAAGCATTATGCTTAATTTGATACACCTTTTTTGAATTTTAAAAAGAGGTATAATTCAAATCACTATTGGTAATAATTATTAAGGTATGTATTAAATAATCATATTAAAAAAATTATGGAGTGAAATTTATGATAGAAAAAAGTTTTCCTAAAACCTTTCCAAGTCAAACACAAACAAATCAACCTGGAATAGAAAGTGAAATGAGGCCATTACCAATATATTCTCAAAAAGAATATATTAATAATGGAAAAAGATTAATAGATAAAGTTGCAATTATAACTGGAGGGGATAGTGGAATAGGAAGAGCGATATCTGTTGCATATGCAAGAGAAGGGGCAAAGGTTGTGATTGTTTATTTAAATGAAATCGGAGATGCAGAAGCAACAAAAGTATTAATAGAATCCATAGGTGGAGAATGTCTTCTAATTAAGGGTGACATTGGCAAAGTTGAATTTTCTAATGAAATTGTAGATAAAACCTTAGAAAAATTTAATTCAATAGATATACTAGTTAACAATGCTGCAGAACAACATACATCAAAGATTTTTGAAGAAATTGATTTAGAGCTATTGCATAGAACATTTAACACTAATATATTTGGACCATTCTACTTAACAAAAGCTGTTTTACCACACTTAAAAGAAGGTTCTTCTATTATTAATACAACATCAGTTACAGCATATCATGGACATGAAACCTTAATTGGTTATTCCACAACTAAGGGAGCATTAACATCTTTTACAAGAAGTTTAAGCCTAAATTTAGCTGGAAGAGGGATTAGGGTTAATGCAGTAGCACCGGGACCGGTATGGACACCGCTTATACCATCTTCATTTAATGGTGCAGATGTGGCTAAATTTGGAGGAAATACAGCGTTGAAAAGAGCAGCGCAACCAGTTGAAATTGCAGAAAGCTATGTTTTTTTAGCATCACAAGGAGCCTCATTTATTACTGGAGAAACTATTCATGTTAATGGTGGTGAAATTGTTAATTCATAATGCAAATTAATTCTCTGAAAACATTTAAATAAGAATATTTACCCTGTATAGCATAATAAAATATAATATAAATAATTATTGGAGAGTGTCAATGTCTATTAATGACATAAAGTCAAAACTGCCAAATAACTTTTTGTTAATGTTAGAAGAAGTATATACCCAAAAAGAAAGAGATTCAATTTATTTAAGCTTTCTAAAAGGAAGAAATACTTCTTTTAGAATTAATACCTTAAAGGGAAACAAAGGGGATATAATTAAGGAATTTAAAAAGAATAGGCTAAATCCTATAGACATAATAAACCTACCTAATACTTTTTTTCTAAAGGGACAATTCGAGAATAAAATTAAAAGGTTAAATTGCTATAAAAATGGTGAAATTTATTTACAAAGTATATCAAGTTTAATACCACCATTATTTATTGATTATAATAAGGGAGTAGATATTCTTGATATGTGTAGTGCTCCAGGAGGAAAATGCCTCTATGCCTATGACCTATCACAAGGAACCTGTAATATTACAGCTAATGAACCAAATGACATTAGGCGGCAGATTCTGAATAGTAATATTATTAAACAGGGTGCAAAGATCAATATAACTCCGTATAACGGTAAAAATATAGCTAAAATTTTAAATAATAAATTTGATTATATCCTCATAGATGCTCCTTGTTCTGGAGAAGGAATACTACGATTTAAAAAGAATAGTCCAAGCTATCTGTGGAATGAGGATAGAATCAAGAAGCTAGTAAAGCTACAAAAAAGGTTACTAAGGAATGGATTAGAATTATTAAAGGATGAGGGATGTATTATTTATTCTACCTGTACATTAAACCCTTATGAAAATGAATTTGTAATAAGTGAAATATTAAGTAAGGAAAAGGTTGAGTTGATTCCCATTAATAGAGAAATAATAGGCTTTAAAGACGGTATTAGCTCATATAGTGGTGTAAAACTTTCAGAGGAATTAAAAAAATGTATTAGGATTGTACCAAGTGAAATGGTAGAGGGATTTTTTATTGCTATAATAAAAAAAACTAAGTGAATGTAAAAGTAAATTAGTTAGAATTATGTCATAATACCTCCATAAAGCATAGAATATAATAAATTTTGATATGGAGAGGATACTTATGGATAAGTTAAATGGTAATAATAAAAAGTGCAATTCCTTAGAACAGTTTGATAAGTGTTACAATGATTACTATAATTGCAATAAAGAAGATGATTGTGATTTAGCATATAAAAATGGATATAGTTGTGGTTATACAGAAGGTGTAAAGAATGGATACAATAAGGGAAAAGAAATAGGATATAACAATGGTTTAACAGTAGGATATAAGCTTGGTTTTACTAAGGGTTCCTGTGGTGTACCTCAAAAATTTTATTATGCTGGTTACAAAAAGGGGTATGAAAAGGGAGTTGAACAAGCGAAGCGTGAATGCTTTATTAAAGGATTAAAGCTTGGAATGGAAAAGGGATATGAAAAAGGTTATTCAGAAGGGTACAATGCTTGTAAGAGTGAAGAAAAATGTAATTCTGATTGTTCCAAGGATATTTTTAAAGAGGATGAATTCAAATCTTATTTTGATGATTTCTATAAAAATGAAAATTGTAAGAACCAAGTAAAAGAAAATAATTTTCAAGAGTTTAATCTGGTAGATGAAATTGAACTTGAAGAGGATTTATCATTTTGCTTTGAGGATGAGTTAGATTTTTATAATACTTCGCCTAAGGAATATTCAATGTTAAATGAAATTGAAAAGTTTTATAACAGGAAATGTAGAGAATAAAGTTGCAATTTAGAATTAAATATGTATTCATAAAACAAAAGCAATCTTGTACAAAGATTGTTTTTTTATTCTATCAGGAAATTATATTTTAGGTAAGTTTAGGATAACTGAATCACAATAAGAATACAAAGTGACTCAGCCTATAGAATAAAAATTAATACAGTACGACTGCAAAATTTTCCTCAGGCAAGTTTCGGAAATGCAGATGCGCTAAAAATAATGGATGGCTCCAAAAAGTCACCTTGGCGATTATTTTATTTTTAATGATATTTAGTACTAAAAAAGAGTGTTCTATAATTACATAATTTCTCATATATTTTAATGCCTAGGAAAGTATAGGATTTTACAATGTCTACATGAGGTTAAGAATAACTTGATATAAATGAAAAGAGGTAAATTATGAAAAATAATATTAAACCAATTGCAGAGGAACGTTACAAAGAAGAGTTATTGGCACTAAAATTTATAGATAAAGGAGAAAAGCCACAGGGGTGGAAGTTAACTCCAAAAAGTGTCCGAGCATTTATATTGGGAATGAAAGAAGAAATTGATTATAAGAATAAGAAAATAAAAATTAAGAAAAAATTCTTTGGGGATGATGCACTAGTTGAAAGGGCTATTATAACCTTAGCTGGGAATAGAGCATTAATATTAGTTGGGGAACCAGGTACTGCTAAAACAATGTTATCTGAGTTATTAAGTGTTGCAATATGTGGCTCTACTACTAATACAATACAAGGTACTGCTGGAACATCAGAGGACACAATAAAGTATAGTTGGAACTATGCTCTTTTATTATCTAAAGGACCTTGTGAAGAGGCTTTGGTTCAAGGTCCTATTTATAAGGGAATGGTACAGGGAACACTAACAAGATTTGAAGAAATTACTAGATGCCCATCAGAGGTTCAAGATTCATTAATATCAATATTAAGTGACAAGATTTTAGCCATACCAGAGCTTGGAGAAAATGGTGTAATAAAGGCAAAGCAAGGTTTTAACATTATCGCCACAGCTAATATAAAAGATAGAGGGGTTAACGAAATGAGCTCAGCTTTGAAAAGAAGGTTTAATTTTGAAACTATTAGTCCAATAGCCTCTATTGCTTTAGAAAAAGAAATTATTAAAACAGAGGCTACTAATGCGCTTTCAACCTTGGGTATTAATATAGATATTGATGAAAATATTGTTGAGGTTTTATCGACTATATTCCATGAATTAAGATTTGGTAAAAGTGTAGAAGGAATGAAAATAAACAAGCCAAATGGGGTTATGAGTACTGCAGAAGCTGTTGCAGTATATTGTCAATGTGCAATGAGTGCTTATTATTTTGGGGAGAAAAGAATTACTACAGACAACTTAGTACAAAATTTATTAGGCTCAATAATGAAAGAAAATAAGGATGATATTGATAAAGTAAGAGTTTACTTTAATACAGTAATAAAAACGAAGGGAGAAAATTTAGGAGGTATTTACAGAGAACTTGAGGAGAGTAAAAAATGGATAAGGTAGAAAAACTTTTCCAAAAGGGATTTAACCTTGAGAGTGATATGATAATTTTCCCAATAAGGCATCATAGTCCAGTTTGTTCCTATCATTTGAGAAAATTAATTTTAGAGTATAAACCAGATAAGATATTAATAGAGGGGCCTCGGGAAAGCGAAGAATTAAAAGAGTATATAATAGATGATTTAACTAAACCTCCAGTAGCAATTTATTACTCTTTTGATGATAAGAAGGGGGAAATATCTAGTGAGTGTCTAAAGTATCATTGCTATTATCCGTTTTTAAGCTTTTCACCTGAGTATGTTGCTTTAAAATGCGGAAAAGAATTAAACATTGAAACATCATTTATAGACTTATCCTATGGGGAAAGACTAGCACAAAATAAGGGTGAGATAGAAAATAGGATTATTATCTCTGATAGTTATTTAAGCTATTCAAATTATGTTAAAGGAATATGTGAAATAGAAGGATGTAGAGATTTTAATGAATATTATGAAAGAAAGTTTGAAATAAACGGATTATATAAGGAAACAAGAGATTTTGTATTTGATATGTATGGATTTTGTTACTTTGCTAGAGAAAGTACAGATAAAACAACTTTTGAAGAAGATGGAACATTGATTAGAGAAAAATATATGGCTAATTGTATTCTAAATGAGAAGGGTAAAAGAAGATTAGTTATTGTAGGGGGATTTCATGTTAAAGGAATTTTAGATGAGATAGAGGCGAATGAAAGGATTAAATTAAAAAAAATAAATAGCAAATCATATTTAATGCCTTATTCACTTAAAGAATGTAATTCTATATTTGGCTATTCGGCAGGTATGGCCTATATTGGTTTTTATAAGAACATATTAGAAAAGCTATATAAAAATCCAGTGGGAAGTTATGAAGATAATGTAATAACATTTATAATGAATATAGCAAGAGAGTTAAGAAAAAATAAAATTTGGGTATCTACACCAGATGAAATAGAATGCTTAAAATTAGCTAAAGGGTTACTACTTCTAAGGGGGAAGAGAGAAGTTGGTGTATATGAGTTATTAGATGGACTAAAAGGAAGTTTAATAAAGGGGGAAATTGGATATGGAACAGTTAAGTTTTTTGAATGTATAGATAAAATTCTAATGGGGGATGAAATTGGAGTTGTTTCTAAGAATAGCGATGTGCCACCATTGGTATTAGATTTTAGGAATAAAATTAAAGAATATAGGTTGAAAATTGAAGACTATGCTTCTAAAGAAAAGGTTTTAGATATATACAAAAATCCAAAACACTTAGAAATATCAAGATTCTTTTATACAACTATATTTCTAGATATAGGGTTCTGTGAGTTAATTAAAGGGCCTGATATATTAAATAAGAGTGATTTGAATTTAATTCGGAGAACTTTCAAATATAAATGGGAATATGTAGCTGAAGCTAAACTTATTAATATATCAGTTTATGGTGGAACATTAAAGGAAGCAGCAACTAATATAATTTTAGAAAGAGCTAGAGGGTATAACTCAACATTAGATTATTCAAAAATACTTGTTTGGTGTTATAACATGGGTCTATTAAATCAACTAAATAAGTTGATCCCAATAATGGAAGAGATAATTGTAAATGATGATGAGTTTATTTCTTTAGTAAATGGTTTATATAATATTAATTATCTTCACAATCTTATAGGTGATAATGATGGCGAATTAAAAGAAGTGCTTAGGATATCTTTAAATAGATGTTATGTAAAGATATGCACATTAATTCCATCATTAAAAAATATTAAGAGTGAGGAGGAGGAGGATTATATTTATGCCCTTATTGATGTATACAATTTTAGAAATAAGGGAGGAGAAGAGGAGCTTTTAAGAATACAATTAGTAGATCTTTGCAACATCTGTGAAAATACTGCTTTACTAGGAAGTATTTATGGTATTTTGTATGGAATGGCGGAAATAACCCTTAATGACATAATTAATAAATTAAAGGTCATGATGGATTTTCCATTATTTATAAAGGGATTAATTCTAAGCTCTAAGGATATAATTTATAGAAATCAAGCTGTTCTAGAAACATTAAACTTAAAGATACAGGAATTAACCAAAATGGAGTTTTTAACTATTTTACCCCATTTAAGATTTGGATTTAATATTTTAACTCCTCTTGAAAAACAAACATTAAGTGAAAAAATATATAAAATTTTGAATGCTGATGAAATCATTATGGACATATCAGTTATAGAGCCTAATATACTAGCAGAAATAAGTATAATTGAGGAGGAAAGTATTAAGCTCCTAAAAGAAAGGTGGAGTTTTTTTGAGTAATTCGGAACAAGTAAATAGATGGAGACTAATACTTGGAAAAGGAAGTGAAGAGAATTTAGATATTTTAGAAGAGTATGTAGGAGTAAATGAAACGTTAGAATTCCTATATGATAGGGGAAAGGGATCAAGTAATTTATCCGGAAGAAATTTAACTGTTCCGCTGTGGATTAATAAAGTAAAGAAACTATTTCCAAAGGAAGGGGCTAAAACACTTCAGCATCATGCTTTAAAGGAGTATAACCTAAAGGAACTATTAACTAATAAGGATGTATTAATGAGCTTAGAACCTAATGTGGACTTATTAAAAAGTATTATGAGCGTGAAGTCATTAATGCATAATGAAGTTTTAATTACGGCAAGAGGAATTGTTCGTGAAATTGTTAAGTCATTAAAGGAAAAGATGGAAAAAGAAATACAAAAAACCATTGGAGGAACATTAAATAAATATACAAACGGATTTATTAAATCACCGCAAAATCTAAATATAAAAAAGACTATAATAAAAAATCTTAAAAATTATGATAGAGAAAATGAAATTATTGGTATTGATAAGGTTTATTTTTATGGAAGAAGTAGAAATTACAATCCATACAACATTATTATTGCAGTAGATGAAAGTGGAAGTATGTTAGATAGCGTTATTCACTCATCAATTATGGCATCTATATTTTATTACCTTCCTCAATTTAAGACAAAACTAATAATTTTTGATACACAGGTAGTAGATTTAACAGAGTATGTAGAGGACCCTGTAGAGACGTTAATGTCAGTACAATTAGGTGGAGGTACAAATATAGCTAAAGCGCTTTCTTATTGTGAAGAGATAATAGACAATCCTTTAAAGAGTATTGTGGTTTTAGTTACTGATTTGTATGAAGGATATGATATTAAGCATCTTTATAAGAAGTGTAGGGATATTATTGAAGGAGGTAGTAAATTAATAGTTATAACCTCTTTAGATTATGAATGTAATGGGAATTATAATAAAGATGCTGCGAAAAAAATATCAAAGCTTGGTGGATATGTTTTAGAAACAACACCAGAGGGGTTGGTGGATCTAATATGCAAGATAGTATAATTTCAGGCTTTGGGGCATTATTAAAGAATTTAAATGAAGAGTTTATTATTTCAATAAGTAATAAGGGGACTCTTAAGAGAGCGTTAAAAGAGATGGAGGGAAAGGTTTTTGAAATTGAGGAACTAGAACATTCAATATCTGTTCAGGGAGATGACTTTAAAGTAGAACTTACTACTGAACCATCAAAGTTTAAATGTACATGTCCTTCAAGAAGCATATGTAAGCATGTAATAATTGGTTACTTATATATTAAAAATGTTAAGGGCGATTTCTTTATTGGGGATTTAAAAGAAGAAAATTTAATTGTACCAAAGGAAAAGAAAAGTTTAACTAAAAAGGAAGTAGTAATTGACTTATATGATGAATCTATTAAGGCTTTGAATTATTCAAAGGATATTATTTATGAGCTGTTTAAAATAGGACTAGCTAAATGTCAAAGGGGGATTATTAATGACTTAGAGCAGGGTGCCATATTTTGTAAGGGAGGAAACTTAACATCATTAGAGAAGAAAATAAGAATTATTATTACAGAAGTATCAAATTATCTTGATAAGTCATCTTTATTCGATTTTAATAATTACTTAAATACTATTACAAGGGTTATATTAGAAATAAAGCAGCTTGAGGAAATGCCTAAGGAGCAATACAACTTAAATATATCAAAGAAGGATACCTACAATATAGATGTTAGTGGAGAATTTTTAACAGTAGGTGGGGAATATTTCAAAACAAAATCTGGATTTGAAGGGGTTACAATTTTTTTATACTCTAAAGAATTAGATGATATTTTTACAATAACAAATGCAAGAGGTAATATTTATAACAGTGGAGTAACGAGGAGGGAATTATGGGCACTACCTTCACCATGGGGGATTGGAGGGGCTTGTAGAAATCTACTTTCATTAAGGATAAGATTGAATAATTTAAGATCAAATTCTAACAATAGATTAACAACATCTAAAGAAGTTACCTGTTCATCCTGCGACAAGTTTAGGGGAAGAGATGCTATAAAAGAAATAAACTTTATAAATGACTTTAAAGAAATTAAGTATGATTTTGAAAGGATTAATTATTCCTTTATTTATGTAAGTCATTTTGGGGAGGTAATTATTGATAATATAACATTAGACTTTTCATTAGATATATTTGATATAAACAAGAATGTTATAAGGATTAAGATAAAAAATAATGTGGAAAATGAAAGAGCAATTGAGAAAATGAAGAATTTATATAAAAATGGATTAAGCGAATATGTTTTTTGTAAAATATATTCCGATGATATTGAAAAAGTAGTTGTTCCAATTTCATTTTTTGACAATGGAAGTATTATAAACATATTTGAATAGGAGTTAACTATGGAACTTTTAAGGGAGTTTGTAAATGATATAAGAGATTATTTGAAAGAAATATTACTATGTGGAGTAGGAGCATTAAACAGAAGTGATGAGGAAAGATTTATGGAGTTAGAGGGTAGAGCTATTTCACTAGGGCTTTCCTATGGGAGCGTTATTTTAAGGGGAATAAGAGAGAATATCTATAATGCTAAGGAAGTAGCATTTTTGCTTTCGAAGCTCTTAGAATATGTAAAGATAATGAATTTTAAAATGATGTAATTTGAGGTGGGTTATGGAAATAAATAAGATACTATTAAAATATGGGACAAATCTTCTTAAGGTTTATAATCAAGATCAAAAGGTAATAGATGATTATGAGGATTTTATGAGAGGAGAAATTGATGAAAAATATTATTTATCACATATTACTGCACAGTCACGGGTACATTACTCAAACTCATTAGAAAGCTTAATTGAGTATTCAATGAAATGTGAGGATAAAATTGAAATATTAATAAAAACCATGGCTATAATGAGGTGTATTCTAAATGAATCTTCAGAAGAAATATTTATTGATAGATTAATAACCATAAATGAAGAGGTTTTAATTGATTTAATAAATTTAAATGAAATATCCCTAGAAAAGACTATAAAGTATTTAACTAGATATATTGAGCCTGCACAACTGTTTAGACATAGAATAGAAAGTGAGAGAGAGTTTATTGGATTTATTAACAGAAATAAAAATATATTAAATACTGAATTACTTAACTCTATCCTTAATGATAAAATTAATGGAATACGTAAAAGAAAAGGGCAAGGAATTGAGATTTCAGTTACAATAATTGAGGGTATATACATTTTTACAAAGTATCTAATTGAAATGGAGAGTAAAGAGGCATTATTTAACATACTTTTCACTGTTTTTAAAGAAGATAGAAGTGGCAATGGAAATTTTGAAATTAATAGGATTATTGATAGAAGTAAAGGTGCTCTTACTAATTCAATGATTTTTTTAATAGAAATTTTAAAGATAATTGACTTAGAAGAAAAGGAACTTAATTTAATTCATAAACTTATAGAGGATAATGCAATTTTAAAAATAGAAAGATTAATTGCTATACTTTCAGATAAGGAAAGAATGGAGGCTGTAAAGGTACTCCTAAAGTTTAAGGTGCCTGAACATATTATATTATGTTCTATTATAAGTGGTGAAAATCCTTTAGTTATATATCCTAATTGTTTCATAGAATACAAGTGGGATGATAGTGTAATTTTAAAATGTATTGATATATTCAAGGAAACTAAAGAACTACATTTTGAATATATACTCCATGGAATGATGAAAGTAAATAATGAAATATTAGAAGAATTATCAATAGAAATGGTAATAAAAGAATTCGAGAAAAGATTAAACATAAAAAATGTTAAGGAGGAGTTTGAAAGATTAGTAAATGATGAAAGTTGTTCATCAGATTTTGTATATATTTTTGAACGAAATGAAGGAATAATAAGTGTTTTTAAAAGTATTGGAGCCATGGCTTTAGTAGATTATAAACCAACAGTATTTAAAAAATATTTATCTTTTATTTATAGAAGATCATATTCTACTTGCTGTAGTCATTTAGTTAGAGCATTAGGATTTATGGATAATACCTTAAGAGAGTTTCCAACCCTCATAAATTATATAATATCACTTGGTGTAAAGGATAAGGATGCATTAGATATGCATATTGTAAAGCTAAGAGATGGATATTATCAAAAAATAGGACCAATAGTATTAGAAAGATATAAGGTAATTCTAGAAGTACTAAGAGAAAATAGTATATATAATTGGGTTCATTGGCTTGATGAAATATATGAGGTAATTGGTGATGAATTATTAACTTATGGGTCATATATTATTAATTCAGGTAATATTGATGCAATAAAATATATTGTAGATAAGATTCAAGGTAATAAAAAATATTATAATGACATGACTAAAAATTGTAATCTTGTAGATTTAGAAATAAGAAAAGGTGTAATTTTATATGTTCTTTCCATAGAGCATGATAAAAAGGATGAATTTTTAGAGAATATCTTAAAAAATGAAACTTCAAAGGTTATTAAGGATAATATAAATCGTTATTTTCAACATAAAAAATTAAAGGAAATGTCTAAAGGGGGAGGTAGAGATTATATACTCTCAATAATAAGAGGGGATAGACGTGGAAATAAAGGATTAACAGCATTTGATTTTGAGTTAGCACCAAAAATAAGATGGACTGGAGATAGTGAAGATGTTCCAATTGATGTTGTAAAATATGTTTTAAAAACATATGTTAATAACACTTACGTGGTAAAAAATCGTGATATTGAATTTATTCTTAAAGAATTAGATAAAGATGATTTGAAAAAATTTGCTTTTTATATTTTAAATGTGTGGCTTAGCAGTGGGGCTGAGGCAAAGGAAAAGTGGGTATTAGCCTTTGTTGGAGAAAATGGAGGGGATGATTGTCTTTCTATAATATTTAATAAAATAAAGGATTTTAGTGATAATGCAAGACATGCAATGGCTATGGAGTCTCTAAATTCATTAACACTTAGTTCAAATGATATGGCAATTAATTATATTAACTCTATTGCCATTAAGTTTAAGTATAGAAAGATTAAAGTAAAGGCTAATGAGTGTTTAGAAGTAGTAGCAATTAATAGAGGCATTACACGAGATGAACTTGAAGATATAATAATTCCTACATTAGGTTTTAATAATAGAGGAGAACGAATATTTTCTTATGGTGATAGAGAATTTACAGTTAAGTTATTAATTGATAATACTATGGAGATTAGTGATAGTAAGGGTAAGAAATTTAAAAATTTACCAAAGGGGAATAAGAGTGATAATGAGGATTTAGTTAAAACTTGTGACAAGGAATTCAAGCAACTAAAAAAGGATTTGAAAAGTACTGTTGCCATCCAGTGTGGAAGGTTAGAAGGGGTACTTATTTCAAAAAGAATGTGGTCTTATGAAAGTTTTAATAAGGTCTTCGTTGAAAATCCTATTATGACTAAATTTGCTTTAGGATTAATATGGGGAGTATATGAAGAGGGAAGCTTAATAAAAACCTTTAGATATTTAGAAGATGGAGGATTTACAACACATGATGAGGATGATTTTGAAATAGTTGAAGGTATGTATATATCCTTAGTACATCCATTGGAACTTTCTAAAGAGGAGTTATCTTCTTGGAGAGAGCAATTTGATGATTATGAGATTATTCAACCATTTAATCAAATAGAAAGAGGTTTTTACTTCTTAGATGATGAGATGAAAGAATTAGATTCATATGATGAGTTTAATAGTTTGGAGGTTAATGGATATTCACTTTATAATAAGCTTAGTAAGTTTGGATGGGAAAGAGATGTAATTGAAGATGCTGGATTCTATTATGGATTAATTAGAAACCTTCCAAATGGAATACAAGTTACACTTGAAAATGATGGTATAAGCGTGGCTTATGATTATGCAGGGGAAAGCAAGCTAGGTAAGTTAAAGTTCATTTCAAAGGGAAAATGCCATAAATTAAAAGAAATTGATAGTAGGGTCTTTAGTGAAATATTATATGAAATAAAAGCATGTCTGTAGGGCTATAGGAGTTTATATGGTAAATAATATTTAAAGTATAGATTATATGTTATAATATTTTAAAACTAATGATTTAGGAGTTTTCAATATGAAGATAAAGAAAAACATAGTATATAAGGATTTTGAGACTATGTATGCTATTGAAGAGGAATATTATAATAAAGAATTAATTACTCCTGTTGAGGAGTGCTTTAAATGGTATAAATATAGAAAAGAGTCATTTTTCTGTATTGAAGATAATAGTAATATAATTGGGTTCATGTGTCTTTTTCCAATTAGAAATTCACTCTATCATGAAATAAAGTGTGGTAAATACAATGACCAAAATTTAAAATATACAGATATATTAAGTTTTGATGAGATTAAGTCAGGTGGAGCCTATAATTTATTTTTGAGTTGTGTTGCTATTTCAAAGGAATATAAAGGGAGTTCAGCACTAAAGTTATTACTAAACTCTTATAAAGAACTATATGAACAAAAAACTAGTAATAATATAAGATTTAATAAGGTAATTATTGATACAGCAACTATTGATGGAGAAACCTTTGCTAATGGGTTAGGATTTAATTTTATTGTAGATTCTATTCATAATACAAAAATATTTGAAATAGAATATGATGATTTAATAAAGAATATTAGAAATTAATTTTTAGAAAATGTTTTCACATATAATACTAGGGGACATACTATATAGTAGTCCCCCTTTTTTAATATATTTATTTTTCAGATTCAAAATAGAGTATAGTCAATGAAATGTACTGCTAAACTACATATTGACTATACATTTTTTTTTATTCAACTTGTGTTAGTAGTCTTCTTAGAACATCCTTAAGTTTATTTTCACCAAGCTCAACATTACAAATTGCAAATACAACCTTAACATCATTATCTGATTTATCCCATTTATATGATGCATATAAGGCTATGGAATCATCAGGAAGAGCTTCTTCTGCTTCAACAGCTAATTCTTCAGCTAGTGAAAGATATTCATCAAATAATTCATCCTCTGTAAGGGTTGAAATATCATTATCTTCTGAAATAATTTCATTTAAGGTTTCTATAGAAACTGAAAGGTTAAAGGCAACGATATCCTCACGCTTAGAACCTTTACTCATATCTTTTATTACTTTAAAATCTGAATTTTCCTCTATAATGTTTTTAAAATCCATTGAGTCTACAACTCTTGTACCAAATGCAATATACATATAGTAATCCTCCAATATTTATTATGTAAATATACTGTATAGTATTTAAAGAGAATAGTCAACTTATTTATATTATGGCTAATACTCACGACATAAGCTTAGTAATTTAGTGTACTAGTAAAAATTACAAGGAATATAAAAAGTGGTCATGTTTAATACTATGAGTGTAAAGTGAAAGAAAGGAGTTGTATTAAATGGCAAAGAATAAAGGACCAAAACCAAAATCAAAAGATAAGAAGAAGAAAGCAGTTGAAGATGTAGAAATCATCTAATTTGTTAAAGATCATATTCACACTCAAGGAGAAATTACATGATTATTTAATATCGTGTAATTTCTTTTACATTTAAAGGAACTTATTTATTATATAGGAAATTAAATAGGCTAAAAATAATCTATGTATCCAAGTTGTCTTTGGAATTATTTTATGTAATAACTTTTATGTATGTTTTATATATTTAATAATATAGAAATTAATAGGTTAGGTAAGAAAGGTGATAATTAAAGAATTAGATAAGTTATTAAAGAATAATCTTATTAAATCAAATAAGCAATATTCAAATAGACTTGATGAAATACTAGTTAGATACAACTCAAATAAATTTAAAGTAGGTGTACTTGGAGAATTTAGTTCAGGTAAGTCAACCTTAATAAATGCAATAATAGGACAAGATATATTAAGTCATGGGACAGTAGAGACCACAGCAACAATAACTAATATCAATAATTTTAAGAGAGAAGATAACATAAAAATGGTTATTAACCTTAAGAATGGTGAAAATATTACAAGTGAAACCTTAGAGAAAATCTTGGATTTTTCAACCACAAAAGGATGTGATGTAGCTGATACAGTAGAGAATGTTATGATTTATACGGATTTAAAAAATTCAGAATTTACCAAGGAGGAATATAAGGAACTGATTATCGTTGATACTCCTGGATTAAATGGTATAGCAGATAAACATAGAGAAATAACTCTTAGAGAAATTAAAAGTTCACATTGTTTGTTATATGTGTTGCAGAAAAATGGCATTTCAACATGGGATAGAGATTTTTTAAAAATACTATTAACATATCACAATAATTTTATTTTTATTCAAAACTTTATAGATGAAATAAAAAAGGGTGAGGGAGAAACAGTTGAAAAAAAGCTAAATACATTAAGTGTAATATTAGAAAAGATAATAAAAGATAATAATTTAAATATAAATTATAAGATAATTGGTATTTCAGCTTTAAAAGCTTTGTGTGGTAGGGATTATAGTATTAAAAGGTTATATAGGAACGACGATGTAGAATTAAATGAAGAAAAACGTAAAAATCTGATTAAGGATTCCAATATAGAGGAGTTAGAGAGTGAGATAAAGCATTTGGTATGTAATGAGGGAAGTATAAAAATAAGAGCAACTAGACATTCGTTAATTAAATTTTTAGATGATGTAATTTTAAGAGAAGTGCATTACCTTAATGAAGAACGTATAAGGATAGAGGATACTGATGAATATAGAGATATTAGAAGAGTTAAAAGGAATATTAAGGAGTTAAGTGATAATAAGGACAATATTATTGAAGCTCTACAAAATTTAATAGATAGTCAATTTATAAAGTATAGAAAAGTTCTAATTAAAGATGTAGAATCATCTCTAAATTTAATATATGAAAATGTAATCCAGCTAATTAGAGAAGAAAGAAACTATGAAGCTTTAATGAATACTACTAAGTATATAATAATTTTAAATAAACAAGTTCAGGATTTAAATAGTAAATTAAATGAAAATGAAGAATTAATTATACAAGAGATTTATAAAAATACTCTTACTAGAATAAGTAGTTATACTGGGGAATCAATAAATAAAGAACTAAAAATTAAAACCAGTGAAATTAAAAATTACACTAAAAACGAATTTAGAAACTTATTTGATGATAAAAAAAATGAAATATTAAGCAAAAAGAATGAGTACTACGAGGTTAGGGAGAGTCTTAAGGAGGCTTTAAATAAAAATTTAGAAATAACAAAGGAATATAAATATGAGAATGATAAATATGTAGTGGATGGAATTATGAAGGAAAGATTAGAAATTAATTTCAAGAAGAATTTAACTTCTTTAGGAGCTATTCCAAATAGAGAAGATAATGAAGAGAACATAAGGATAAGAGAAGGAAGAGATGGGGTTTTAGGGTTTATCCTTGGTACTAAAATAATTAATAAAATTATAGCTGGATATAGTAACAAGAGTAATGAAGAATGGAAACGCAGAAAGAGAGAAATTGAAATTAATTATGTAAATCAAAAAAGAGATATTGAGTGCGAGATGATTAAGCTTAAGAAAAATATTAATACCATAGAAGATGAATTGTTAAAGAATAGCTTTATTATTGAACGAAGTAGAGATAAAGTTGAGTTTTTAAAAGAACAAATTAAAATTAAGGAAGATGAATTAACACTCTATGAATCTAAGGCTAAGGGTGATTTTCTAAAGTTAAGAAAAAAGGAATTAAGTCAGGGGATTGAGGAGTATTTATTTGGAAACACAGAAGATAAAAAAAGCAGTGTTATAGATATAATTATAAATAAGATAGATGAGGATTTTTCTTGTAATAAGAAATTACTTCAAGATGAGATTGTTTTAGAATGTACGAAGTTTATTAAAAGGGAAGAGGAAAGGATAAATGCAATTATTAATGGGAGCACTTCAATAGAAGGTTATAAATGTAGGTTAGAAGCTAAAGAGAAGGATATTGATGAACTAAAAAGTATAATGAGTAATTTGGAGGTGATGAAAATTGAATAGTATAAGAGAAGATTTTAATGAAAAAAAATTAAGAGTAATTAAGGTTGTTTTAGATGGTGTTAATTTATTTGAAAAGTATGGTGATAAGAATTACTATGATAACTTTAAACATATATATAAAAGCTTACTAGAGGATGAATTTTCAATAGTACTTGTTGGTGAATTTAGCTCAGGTAAATCAACATTTTTAAATGCTCTAATGGGAGATAGAATTTTACCATCATATACAACAGAAACAACAGCAACAATTAATTACTTAAAACATAAAGAAAAAAGTCCTCATGGTGAAGAGGGAAAGGTATATTTTAATGATGGTTCATTTAAGCTATTAGAGAAGGTTAATTCTGAGGGGATTAAACGGTACACAACAACAGATAGTTATGAAGATGTTGTGAAAAAAATCTCACATATGGATATTTACTTAGATTCAATTTTTCTAGAAGGGAATTTAACCTTAGTTGACACACCAGGTCTTAAGGGAATTGCTGATGGTCATAGAGAAATAACGGAGGAGGAGATAAAAAGGGCACATGCTTGTATATTTATGTTTAAGTCAAATCAACCTGGTAGCAATACAGATTTTGAGTTTCTAAAGGACATTAAATCTAAGTTTAACACTATTATTTTTGTATTGAATAAGATTGATAGTATTAAAGAAAGCGAAGGGGAAACACCACAAAAAATAATAAATGAAATTAAAGAGAGATATAAGCAAAAGTTCCCAAATGAAAGAACTATTCCTGAAATATGGGGGGTATCAGCCTATGAGGCTTTAGTAGCAAGAAGTGATGAAAAGTTAGAATATAATGAAAGAGATGATTATTCAATTAATGAAAAAAGAGAGTTACTTAAGTCATCTAGAATATGTCAATTTGAAGATAGGTTATGGAAGTTTATAACTAAGGGGGAAAAGGCAAGAGAAACTTTAATGTCTCCATTAACTAAATTAATTAATACTCTAAATGAGGTTAAGAGAAAATCTGAGGATGAAATAGATATTTTATCAGGTAGAGTTGAGTCAATTAAACTACAAGAAAGTATTACTAGGCTACGAGATAAAATAGATGAAATAAATAGAGAGGTATCCTATGCAAGCTCTAAAATTGTAGGAGATTTGGATTTAACAATATATGAAATTGAAGAAAATATTGAGGTTATGTTTGATAAAGTTAAGGATAATAATATATTAAAGTTAACAAACTGGACAGACTTAGATGAATTACTAGAATATGAGAATAATATAATTGTAAAAGGGAAAATAGAATATAAGAAAATCATACAAAAAGGAGAAAAAACCTTTATTAGAAAGGTTAAAGAAATTATTTCAAAGTATTATATTGATATATCTGAAGAAATTAATTCAAAGTTACGAGAAGATTCATTAATTGGAGATATTAATCTTGAATATAACCCAAATGAGGTTGAATTAAACATAAATATTGAAGAGTATGAAAAAGATATTAAAGATCTAGAAGAAAATCTTATAATAGTTGAAAATAAATTGATTAACTCTGATGAAAATTTAATTAAGATAAGAAGATTAAAGAGAGAAAAGGATTTGCTTAGGGAGCATATTATTAATACTGAATCACAAATTGAAGCTCTTAAAAATATTATGCCACCACAAAGAGAGTATATAAATGATCATATTACTAAAAGCATAAAAAGAGAGGGTATCCTTGGCAATATTGAAGAGTTTTTTCAAGGGCCAAGAAAGGTTGATATTATAGAAAGAAAGATTACTAATGAGGAGGAAATTTTAGAATTCAAACAAGAGAAAGAGAGAAGAATATATGAGTATAAACTAAAGCTAAGTTCTTTAACTAATAGGTTAAACTCCTTTAAGGATTTTATAAAAGGAGAAGATGATGAAGAGGTTGAGAATAAAAGATTACAGGATGAAGAAAACAAAATAAAACGAAGGATTGAGGATGAACAAAATGCATTTAAAGAGGTCTTCTTAAAGAAAAACAAGGTTGCACTAAGAAATAGAAAGTTTGAAATAGAGAGTTATTTTGATGAATTAAGCACTGAGTGCATGTATATGATAAAAGAAGAGCTCTCTAAAAAGAAAAATATATATGTAGATTTAATAAAATGGGTTATTCAAAATGATTTAAAGAGAAAGCTTTCCATAAAGAATGAGGAATTGCAACTACTTGAAACTAAGTTAAAATCATCAAAAGAGGAAAGAGAATTGTTGATTGAAGATTTAAAGAGAGTAATAGCTAAATGTAATACAATCATCAAAGAGTCAACTTCCATTAAAGATGAGGTTCAGGGGGAAGAAATTAATTATATAGAGCAGGTAGACTTATAATGGATAGCTATAGATTTTATGCGAATATTTTATTACTTGGTGATAATAGTAAGTATGATTTTATTAATTCAATTTTAAATGAAGAGCTTAGTAAGGAAAATGATGGGTTAATTGAAATTTCAAATGGTAAGAACTTTAGGGAAGAAGTACTTGAAAATGGTATAAAAATATTATCTCCAAATATTCAAAGAAGAAAAAAGTTATATTTAGCTAACAACCTATATGATGTTTTAAATAGTTTTGAAGAGGTGGACAAGGCTATTATATTTTCAACATTTCCCTATAATAAGGAAGATATTATAGATGAATGTAAAAGTATAATGAAAGAAATTGATATTAAAGAACTTTTAGTTGTTATTTATAAAGAGCGTAGAGGCTTTGGGTGTGGCGATATTGGAAATGAAGATGAAAATATTATGGGGCTTATTGAAACCTTTAAAAGTAATAATATAAGGGTAGTTGTAAGAAATTCTTGGGAAGATAATGAAGAACTTTTGAATATTTCTCCTAATTTAATTAATTCCTTCATAAATGATTACAAAGGAACTGTAATAAAGGCAAAAGAAAAGTTTAATGGAAATTTTGATTCAGATTACAATTTTAATGTGGTTAACTATGTTACAAGATTCTCTATTTTAAATCCAAAAGAATTTGAGAAGTATAATAATATTTTTGAATATTCTAGGATAAGAGTTTTTGAGGATATTTGGAGTGCATATGTTACTTTGTTTACAAAGGATTATTTATATGGTAAGGATGGAATAATAGATAATTCTCTTGAATTTTATAAGAATTATATTGGCAAAATATCATTTTGGGGTATAAATGAGGACTTGAATAATCTAAGGGATAAAATTATAGATGGGTTTAATAACTATTTCGGGAGTTACAAAGAGTATCCTATGGTAGGTAGTGAACTTGAATATATTAGATTTTTAAATAAATCTCAAGGGTCATCCCTTAAGATACTGTTTAAGAAGAGAGTTGAGGGTTTCTTAAATAAAGTATTAAAAGAAATTATACGTAATGAAGTGGACTTAGCAATGAATAAAGTTAAAATTAATGAGGAGGGTGAAAATGAAGTTAATAACATCAATAATGTTATCGCTAATTGATTTAGTTGGTATCTTTTTATCAGTAATGTACATTAATGACGATTTAATACAAATGGGTGTTGTAGGAGTATTGCTACTACTATTAATAGTTTTTATATATAAAGTATTTAAAATTTCAATAGATGAAATAGAGTATGCTTATGTTGACTTTAAAAAGAGTTATGAAGAGGATAAGAACTTAAATGACTCTAGGCATAAAGAGCTTATGTTAACGCTTAAGGGGAATAGTGAAAGTACTTTAAAGATTTTAAATGAAAGCAATGTTAATATTATTTTATTAAGTAAGTATGTTCAAGAGAATAGTAAAGAGTTAAATAAGCTATTTGAGAGCTATTTTAATCAAATGAAGATAGAGTTTGCAAATCAAAATAAGTTAACCATTGAGGGTATCAAAGAGGTTAATCAAAGCTTTTCAAATAAAATAGATGATATGGATTATAGCTTTGGTAAGAATATTAATTTAGTTAAACAAAAACTGAATGAATCGCTAATAGAGAGTAATGGAATGTTAAATCAATCTATTACAAATAACTTGGATAATTTATATAAAAGTACTAATGAAGCTTTAAAAGATTTTAATCTTCAATTAAGTAGTTATGAGAAAACCATAATAAGCAGTTTTAATGATGGTATAGAAGGTATTTGCAATAATGTAACTAGAAATATTAATGAGCTAATTAATAGATTTGAAGAAGTTTCATCAAATCTAAATAACACATCTCTAGAGCTTTATGAGAAAATACATGATAATCATAGGGGCTTAGTAGAGGGGATAACTTCTAATTCTACTACATTACTTAATGGATTATCACTAAGTAGCTCTGAACTATTTAGTAATATTAATAGTAATTTTAGAGATTTACATGAAGAGTTAAATAATAATAATTGTACTCTATTTGAATCTTTAAATAGTAATGCTAGAGATCTTTATAATAATTTAAATGCAAATTTAGAATTATTAAATGGTAATATTAATGAAATAACAAATATTAATAAGGATACATTAAACAATATTAATACTTTAGGTATTGGTTTTAGTAATTTTGAAAATGATATGAAGGTATCAATGGAAGCTTTTAGCTTAAAAGAAGAAAATCTAATTGTAGAGATTACAAATTGTAATAATGAATTACATGATATTATATCTAAGGGATTAGATACTATATTATCAGAATCCTCTTCATATAATGAGAAAAGTGCAATTATATTAACTGAGCTTAAAGGGGTTATAGTTGATATGGGGGCTTTGATTGATGACTCTATAGTAGAAATGAAGAATGGTATTGTAGAAGAAAATTCAAGAAATAACAGAAGCCTAGGAAGTATCTTTGAAAGACAGATTAAGGAGTTAAATAGAAGACTTCTAGAGGGAAATCGTAAATGGCAGGAGATTTCAGAAGAAATAGATAAGAATAATTCTGTATATATTAATGATGTTAAGCGAGTATGTATGGATATGAACTCACTTCATAGGGAACTTTTAAGAGCTTTAGATGATAACCAAAAGAAAATGTTAGAACTTAATGAGGAAGATATTAAGCTTATGAGGGAAATGATTATATGAGTGAAGTAGAGTTGCAAGAAATGTGTATTAATAAAATCCTAAAAGAAAGTATAGAACTGTTAAATGGAAGAAATTTTAAAAATAAGCTTTCATATATACTTCTAAAGGAAGATGAGAGAATTATAAGTGAAATGAATATTGTAAGTTCATTATATGGAATTGTCGACTCTGCCTTAAGTGTAGGTAATTATAAGAAGGCTTTCAGATTCTCTTGTATTATGAGAAATAGAGTTTGTAGGCTTAAAAGAATTTTAGTATAAGAGTCTAAATGTGGTATAAATAAATCCCAAAGATTATTATTATAATCTTTGGGATTTTATGTATATAAATTGAAATTATGGTCATACTACTAATGAAAGGAAGGTGTATTATGAAGAAATACAATATAGACGATAAAAAGAAAATTACCTTTTACTTTACTTTAGTAACCTTAATAGCAACTCTCACCAAAGCCTATATTTGGTATATTCCAATATACCTTCTCTTTTTAATATACTTATTATTTAAGGACAATACCATTAGGAAAATCATTAAACCATTCAAAACATCAAAAAGTGGAAGTGAAGGAGAATATGAGGTTGAAAGGGTACTTTCATCATTAGGTTACTCAAAATACATAGTCCTAAACAACATTAATCTAAAGGGTAAAAATAAAGAAGCACAAATAGATCATTTAGTTATATCAGATTATGGAATTTTCAATATAGAAACAAAGAATTATTCTGGAACAATAAAAATAGATTACGAAGGAAATATAACACAGAAAACTAAGCATAATAAGGGAGATATAACATCTGTATTATCTCAATGTAAATATCATAGAAATGTTTTAATTGATTTAGTTGGTAATAATATACCTATCTATGATGTTATAGTAATAGCAAATAAAAATACTAATATTATAAGACTAGGTAAAATAGATATAGATCTTATTACTATACATGAATTACATGAATATATAAGGAATAAAGAAGTAAGTGAAGTGGTTAATAGACAGTCTATCTATTCTATTATAGAGGAGAATAGAATAACTGGTAGTAAATTATTAAATAAAAAGATAAGATATACACTTAAAAATCATCGTTCGCTGATTAGATATACAGCATCAGCAATGGTAGTACTTACAATTCTATTCTCAATATATGATGGTAATATTCTAAAGTTATTTGGTATAAACAATGGTTCGGCAAAAGTATCTAATAACCTAATTGGTAAGGAAATAGAATTATCTGATATTGAAAGTATGCTTAAATTCAAAGATTTTGAAGAAAGAGATCTAGGAGTTTTTATGACCTTAGAAAATGATAAGAATATTGATAATTACAAGATAAGATTTAATGTAGTAGATATTAAAGGTGATTCATATATGGGAATGTTATATGGGGATATTAAAAATAATGAAAGAACATATCTTTTCCAAGGGGTAAAGTCATTAGGAAGCATATACAAGTTAAAAATAAGCTATATAGGAAATGATGGATTCACAAAGCAAAGTGAGTTTAATTTCAAAGAATTAAAACAAAAATGAAGAGGTTAAACCATAAGATTTAACCTCTTCATGTATTATTTACTCATATCTTTAAGGGTATCATAGTTTAATCCTTCAAGCTGATTAAGTAAGTTTTCAATTTTAGCTATATAATTATCATTAGTTAAAATATGTTTCTTATTAGCCATAAATCTTAAAATTATATCTCCAACCTCAGCTGAGAAGTGAGAAGTATCTTTATAATAACTAAAATTATGAGTAATACTTGAAACATCTTGGAAATCATAAACCTCCACATTAGATAGCTTAGATAATTCTTCATACATATACTTTTTAAATGCCAACAATAGTGTATGGCTATCTGAATCAGATTGAGTATTAAACATTAAAATAGAATATGGTGGAAAGTATACTTTAAAGTCTACTGTTGGGTTATTCTGTGCAACATTTAATAAATTGCTAATAAAGTTATTCTTCATAGTTTTAAATGATTTAGTCTCTTTTATATCATCACTTAATATATAAGTCATATCTTCTTTTGCATTTTTGGAAGTCTCACTATAGAGGGGAAGATCATACTTAGGGATTACAGTGTCATAAGAATAAACTGTAGAGTCCTTATCTTTGTATAGCTTATCCATATCATATGCTATATCTCCAGACTTCCTTGATTTATATAGTTTAAATGATTCTTCAGAGAATATCTTACTGTTTAATAAATACTTTAAGTCATTAAATTTATTATCATCATATAGGTGTGATGGGTAAGGTTCTCTTCTAAAATCAACTTCGTTATTATACATATATAGATCAACAGATACTAAGGCTGTTTTAACCTTACCTGTTGAAATTGCAGTATTTAAAACATTTTTTATTTCATAAGGGGTTCCACCAGAAATAGAAAGTTTAGCAGATTTTGTGTTTAATTCTCTATCTATACTGCTTACCTTTAAGGTTTCACTCATAGAACTACCAACAAGTATGGTATCATAATTTAAGTTTCTTGCAAAACCTGGAGTTAAATGTCTTTGAATATACATAGCTCTATCTTCTATATATTCATTTGTTGGACTATTAAAGCTATATTGCTGATATGGATCTATCTTATAGTTTAAATATATAATAATAGAGCAAAGAAGAAAAACAATAATTAAAAAGGATGAAATCCAAATTTTTTCTTTTTTCATAACTCCTCCTAAAAACTTTTATAAATAAAATCACTTACTTTATTTAAATCAACAAGTGATAAAAATAATAAAAGTGTTGATAAAATTAGTGTTTGTAAGTTTGGTGTAAACTTATTAACAGGAAGTATGTTCTCATAGTCAACAGAGATAAGTGTAATTCCAATTATAAATATCTTAAATGCTTTTAAAAGGTCTGTTGAATAATCTAGATTCACTAATACATCCTTTAAGAAATACAGTTCACTGCTATAAACAAATATAAATTGAATTATTATTAAAATTAATAATATTCCCTTGCAGTAGGATTTTACTTTACTATTAGTTATCAAATAACATTTTGATAATACAACACATAGTAAAATTAATGTTAAAACCTTATATATAAATAATTTGTTATTAATTAAAATTTGAAGGCCAAAATTCAATGTAGATAAATCAAACATACTTGAAAGAACTTTAAAAGCAGACTCTAAGTTTTGTGCTCTAAAGAATACCCAAGCAATGTTAACAAAATTAAATGTTAAAATCCAAGCAAGTACTTTATTAACCTTAATTTGCTTATTTATAAATACTTGATTAATAACACGAGCAATACCATGAAGTACTCCCCATATAACAAAAGTAATACCAGTACCATGCCATATACCACTAATAAAGAAAATAATAAATAAATTTAAATATGTTCTGTTTGTACCTAGTCTATTTCCTCCAAGAGGGAAGTATACATATTTAGTAAAGAAACTTCCAAGAGTAATATGCCATCTACCCCAGAACTCTTTAATAGATGTAGCTCTATAGGGATAATTAAAGTTTAAAGGGAGCTTTATATTAATTAAAGCTGCAATTCCTAGTGCCATTAGGGAATAACCACTAAAGTCAAAATATATTTGTAGTGTATAGCTTAAAGAGGTTATCCATCCCTCTAAGAAGGTTAAGCCTTCACTTAAATCAAAACCATTAGTAACAATAGTAGATAAGGTATCTGCAACAATAACCTTTTTAAATAATCCTATCGAAAATAAATATAGTCCATTAGCTATACTATTATAATTAATTTTAAATAGATCTTCAGTATTGAAGTTATTAAAAAGATCATTATAAGGTGTTATTGGTCCTGATATAACCTTAGGGAAAAATGTTATGTAGAAAATATAATTTAAAAACGTAATATTTATAACTTCTTTTTTATAAACATCGTAAAGTAATGATATTGCTTGGAAGGTTATAAAACTTATTCCTAGCGGGAAAATCATATTTTCTATTGATAGATTTACTCCAAATAAACTATTTAAACCTGTCCCTATTAATGTGAAGTACTTAAAAAATCCTAAAAATAAAATATTAAACCCTATTCCAAGACTCAAAGTAACCTTTGAGGTTTTTCTTTGAAGTATTACAAGAATAAAGTAATTTACTAACACTGAAACTAAAAGAATATATAAAACTTTAATGTTTTCAAAGCTGTAAAAGAATAACGAGGCTATTGTTAGCCAAAGTAGTAATAATTTCTTATTGCATAATTTACATAAAAAAAAGTAACTTATGGTTACTATAGGTAAAAAAAGCAATATAAATTCGTAAGTGTTAAAACTCATTTTTTTCTCCTTAAATATATATAAATTTATAAATTTATTATAGTATAGTGAATAATATGAGTCAAACTAGGGAATAATATACAGTACATAAAAGTTAACATATTATTCACCAAAAATACCAGAAGTTTTTGTATAATATAAATAAATACTTTAATAGACAAATTAATATTAGAATGGTAGGTGTAATTATGAACTTAGGAAAGCTTTTAAAGGTATTATTCAGTAGATTAATAGTAGTTGGAGTACTTATTATTATACAAGCACTTATTTTTGGAGTGATAATTTGGAAATTAAGTCATAACTTTGTGTACATATATGGAATATTTACATTACTAAGCTGCTTAATGGTACTATACATATTAAATAAGGATATGAATCCTTCTATGAAATTACCATGGGTTATACTACTACTAGTAGTTCCTGTTTTTGGTGGACTTGCATATTTATTTTTAGGTACAGCTAAAATACCAAGGGCAAGAAGAGAAAGAATGAAAAAAATTAATTCTAAAACAGTAGGGTGTTATCCACAAAATAATGAGGTATATAATGAATTAGAAATTGAAAATCCTTCAATGGCTTCTCAAGCTAAGTATGCAAAGAATCAAATTGGTATGCCTGTATATAAGAATACTGATGTTGAGTATTATAAAATAGGAGAAGATAAGTTCAAGGAAATGCTAGTTGAGCTTAAAAAGGCTAAGAAATTTATATTTATGGAATATTTTATTGTTGAAGAAGGGGTAATGTGGAACTCTATCCTTAATATACTTAAAGAAAAGGTAAAAGAAGGTGTTGATGTTAGAGTTATGTATGATGATGGAGGATGTATACAAACTCTTCCAAGAGGATATGAAAAAAAATTAAGAGAATTTGGGATTAAAGTTGTAGTCTTCAATAAATTAAGACCAGCTCTAGATTCAACCCTTCATAATCGTGACCATAGAAAGATTACAGTTATTGATGGTCATACTGGCTTTACAGGTGGAATCAATTTAGCTGATGAATATATAAATGAGGTTCAGAAGTATGGTCATTGGAAAGATTGTGGTGTTAAATTAAAAGGAGAAGGAGTTTATAGTTTAACATTAATGTTTTTAGAGACTTGGAATCTTTATACTGATGAAGATAATAGTTTTGATGAGTTTTCTCCATTCAAAAATAAGAGTTTTGATTTTAGAGCTGATGGGTATGTACTACCATTTGGTGATACTCCATTAGACGATGAAAACATAAGTGAAGGAATTTACTTGAATATAATTAATCAGTCAAAAAATTATCTTTATATAAATACTCCATATCTTATTCCAGACAATGAAATATTAACAGCATTAACACTTGCAGCTAAAAGAGGTGTGGAAGTTATTATCGTTACACCATATGTTAGTGATAACTGGTTTGTTCAAAATGTTGCTCAATCTCATTACAAGGTTTTACTTACAGGAGGAGTTAAAATTTATGAATACTCTAAGGGGTTTATACACTCTAAAACCTTCCTAAGTGATGATGAGGTGAGTGTTGTAGGTACAATAAACTTAGATTATAGAAGCCTATATCACAATTATGAGTGTGGAGTATGGATGTATAAATCAAAAGCTGTAATGCAGTTAAAAGAAGATGTATGTGAAATGCTGAAAGGTTGCAAAGAGGTTACATTAGCAGAGGCAACAGGAAAATCAATACCAATAAAGGTAGTAAGAGGTGTACTAAGATTCATTGCACCATTAATGTAATATAAACTGGGTAAGGAGTAATTACTTTTTACCCAGTTTATATTTACGTTGTATTTTATTGTGTTTAAAGATATAATTTAGTGAAGAGAAAAAGATGTGATAGATAAGGAGAGTTTCTTTGGATTTATATAAGTTTACTTAAACTTTAAAGGATACTATTCTAGGATATTAACTTATGATGAATATTAAAATGTAGAGGAGAATAAAATGAGTAAATCGTTTAGTGAATTAGGATTAAAGGAAAATATAATAAATGGCCTATTAAAACAAGGAATAACAACACCAACTGAGATACAAGAAATGGTTATAGAAGATGCAATACTTAATAAGGATTTAATTGGAGAGGCACATACAGGAAGTGGAAAAACCCTAGCATTTGTATGTCCATTATTTCAAAAAATTAATAGTGAAAAAAGAGAAATGCAAGCATTAATTTTAGCACCTACACATGAACTTGTAATGCAAATAGAAGCTCAAATAAAACTACTATCAGAAAATGCTGAAATGAATGTAACTTCTTTAACTATAATTGGAGATGTTAATATCGATAAACAAATAAAGAAATTAAAAGATATTAAACCTCACATAATTGTTGGTACCCCAGGTAGAGTTGTAGATTTAATTAGAAAGAAAAAGATAACAGCGCACACTCTTAAAACAATAGTTATAGATGAAGGGGATAACCTTCTTGATAACACAAGTTCTAAAACAGTACAAGAAATTATAAAGACAACACTTAGAGATAGACAAATAATGGTATTTTCTGCAACAGTATCAAAAGGAACTTTAGAAGTTGCCAAGGGTATTATGAAAGATCCAGTTATAAATAAGGTGGAAAAATCATATGCACTTAACCCTAATATTGAACATATGTATATTACAGTTGATCAAAGGGATAAGTTTGAAACATTAAGAAAGATTTTAGCAGCTACAAATATGGAAAAAACAATGGTTTTTGTTAATAATCCATATGAAATTGAAAATGTTGCTGAGAAGTTAAATTATCACAATAAGGCAACTTTTGGAGTACACAAAAGATTAACTAAGGAGCAAAGACAAATAGCTTTAGAAAAATTTAGAAATGGTAAGATAAATGTTTTAGTAACTTCTGACGTATCAGCAAGAGGGCTTGATATCCCGGGGATAAAATACATTATCAATTTAGATTCACCAATGAACTTTAATGAATATCTTCATAGAGCAGGTAGAACAGCAAGAGGAAATGAAAGTGGTACTACAATTACTTTAGTTACGGCTAAGGACTTAAATAATATTAGAACTTATGAGAGAAAGTTTAAAATAAAAATAAATGAGAGAGTACTTAAACAGGGTGAATTAGTTTAGTATTACTATAAAGGTGAAAATTATTAATTTTCACCTTTTATTGAGTTATTGAGTTATTGAGTTATTGATGAGGTGAATTGATGAAGTTTATAAAATATCCTGTTGGAAGTGTTTGTAAAATATTAAATATCACACAAGGTGGAATAAGATTTTATGAACAAAAGGGAATTATTAAGGGTAGAAGAGAAACTGAAAATAACTATAGGTTTTTTACCTTTAGAGATATATATACAATTATGACTATTAGAGAATATAGAAATCTTGGCTTTTCTTTAGAGATGGCTGGAAACTTAACAAGTGTATCTACTATTAAAGATATTGATTGTGAGATACAAAAACAGTTTAATATATGCGAAAAAGAGATAATTGAAAAACAATTGATTTTAAAGAAATTAAGAGAGAAGTCTAATCAGTTAAATGCAATAGTAAATAATTCTGGGAAATTCTATTATAAAAATAGAATGTCTCTATATAGATTAAGCTGTCAATGTGGGAATACAGTAATAAAATGTTCAGAAGCTATGGAAGTATTAAAAAAATGGAGTAATATAACAACTAAGGTAAAGGGGTGTCCATGTATTCCTTTAGAAAAACTAAAGGATAAATATCCAGCTGAGGTTGGGGTATGCTTATATGAAAAAGATATTAATTTCCCTATAGATAAGAATAAATATATTAAATATTATAAAGAGACGAGTTGTCTATGTACAATAGTACAAGTCACAGATAATGATTTATTTATTGAAGGATTTTATACATTATTGAATCCTATATTTACATACATAAAAGAAAATAACTTAGAGATTATTGGAGATATTATGGGGGATAAAATTGCAACAATTAATAATAATGGTCAGATTGATTTTTATGAAGTATTTATCCCTGTAAAATAAAATTTTAATTAGGTATTGACCTAGTAGTTGCTACCACCTTTATAATATGTTTGTCAAGTTAATTATTTAACAATGATAATAATTACATATGAAAAGGGGAAATAGTAATGAAGTTTAAAAAACTAATGGCTAGTATTCTAGTTGCAACAACTGCATTTAGCTTTACAGCTTGTGGTAGTAAACCAAAAACTTATGAAGGACCTTATAAAGCTGGTACTTACACAGTTGAAACTGAGGGACATAATGGAAAGATAGTTGTTGATGTTACATTTGAAGAAACAAAAATTTCTAAAATAGAAATTAAAGAACATGTTGAATCAGCAGGTATATGTGATGTACCTTTCACAAAGTTACCAGAACAGATTGTAGAAAATCAAACTTTAAAATTAGATACAGTAAGTGGTGCTACATATTCAAGTAATGCAGTACTTAACGCAGTAGCTAAAGCTGCTCAAGAAGCTGGTGGGGATGTTGAAAAGCTTAAGAGTGCTGATCCATTAGCAAAAGATGATAAAAAAGAAAATGTTACTAAAACAGCAGATGTTATTGTTGTTGGTGGTGGACTAGCTGGACTTGCCTCATCAGTTTCAGCAGCTGAAGAAGGGGCAACAGTTATTTTAGTTGAAAAGAATCCTTTCTTAGGTGGGAATAGTATTAGAACAGGTGGTGGATATGCTGCAGTAGATACTGAAATTAGTAGTAAGCATAAAATGACAGATGTTCAAATGAAAGAAATTGAAGCGCATATCGCTAAGGAAACAGACAATGAAACAGTTAAGTCATGGCAAGAGAAAGTAAAAAGTGATATGGATGAATATAAGAAAAACAAAAGCACGCATTTATATGACTCTATAGAATTTACTGCTTTACAATTCTATTTTAGATTTGGTGCTGTAGCTGATGCAGAATTACTATACGATATGGTTGAAAAATCAAAACCAATGAAGGATTGGATTGCTGGATACGGATTCCCATGGGTAGACCAAGCTAATGTTATAGTTGGTGACAACTGGCAAAGATGGTACGTTTCAGGAGAACATAAAGGTGGAGATGGATTTATTCAAACATTAGAAAATGCAATAAAAGAAAAAGATCTTAAGGTTGAAATTATAAAAGAAACTGCAGCTAAAGAGCTTATTATGAAGGATAAAGCTGTAGTAGGTGTTAAAGCTAAAGGAAATGACGGAACTAAATATACATTAAATGCTAACAAGGGAGTTGTCCTTTCATCAGGGGGATTTGCTGGGAATAAGGAACTTATAAAAAAATATAATGATGGTAGATGGCCAGAATTAACTAATATCAACACAACAAATGATCCTTCAAATACTGGTGATGGTATAATTATGGGTACTAATGCTGGTGCTGATGTAACAGATATGGGGCATCTTCAAATATTACCAATTGCAGACCCAGAGAATGGAGATACTAAGACATTCTTAGGAAGCACAACAGGTCTTTACATTAATAAAGATGGTAAAAGATTTGTTGACGAGACTAAGGATAGAGATACTATGGTTAAGGCAATCTTAGACCAAAAAGATGGAGCAACTTATATTATAAGTTCTTCTGAAAATGTTGGAATAGATAAAAATGGTCTAAATGTAATGGGAAGACTAGCAGAAGATTTAATTAAAGCTGGAAAAGTAATTAAAGCAGATACATTAGATGAATTAGCAGAAAAAATAGGTGTAGATAAAGCAGTTTTAAATGAAACAGTTACTAAGTTTAATAAAGCTACAGAAACAGGTGTAGATAATGAATTTGGAAGAGTATCTTTCGCAGGAGATATTACAAATCCTAACGGAACACCTGCTATTGGAAATGGTCCTTACTATGCATGTTTAAGAGTACCAGCAGCTCACATTACTAAGGGTGGACTAAAGGTTAATAAGGATGCAGAAGTTATCTCAACTGTGGGAACTCCAATAAAGGGATTATATGCAGCTGGAGAGGTAACAGGGGGAAGAACTGTTGCAGGATTATTAGAGGCATTAACATCAGGACATACTGCAGGGAAATCTATTACTAAGTAATTTACATGATAATAAGATTTAATTGTTTGTAGTATGAATTTAAGCTTTTAAGGCTGGTGCACTGAAACTGTGCACCAGCCTCTTTTTTTGAAAAATATATATTAAGTTATTGTATATAACATCAGTCTAATTTCTGTAACTAAAAATTAATTAATTATTAATCTAAAATATCTTCTTTTATTAAATTATACAATTATAATTGATGTATATAATACTAGAAAGGAGATTATTATGAAAAAATATTTATTGGTATTAAGTATATGTACATCACTAATAACATTAAGTGGTTGTAATGTAGATGAAGAAAAGAAAAATGAGGCTAAACCAACTAATAAAGAGGTTGTAGAAAAAAATAAAGATGTTTCTAAAGCGCCAGAGCCTACAAGTAAGGAAAGTGAAAAACCTAAGGAAAAGGAAAAAACTATGGAAAAGGAAACAATGCTTAAGGAAACAAAGGTAAGTAGTAAAAGACAATATACTGAAAAATTAAAAGATACAAAAGAAAAAGCTGATAAGTTACAAAGTAAGTATGACTCTGGAGTAACTCTTGATATGAATAATGCATCATCAGAAGAGTATGAATTATGGGATGACTTACTAAATCAAATTTATATTACATTAAAAAAAGAAATGCAAAGTGATAAATTTGAAGGGTTAAAAGCAGAACAAATTAAATGGATAGAATATAAGGAAGCAAGAGCTAAGGCTGAGTATGAAAAATATGATGGTGGATCACTTGCAACAGTTTCATCAAATATAACCAAAGCAAATATAACAAAAGATAGGTGTTATGAGTTAGTAGATAAATATATGAATTAATTTGTAGAATTTTAAAAAGTATTGCATAAAATAATATGTACACTAGTTAAAACTAATGGAGGAATATTATGATAGCAATACTTATTTGTTTTATAATCCTTATAGGAATAATAGCTTATCATTCAAGGAACACATCTTATAGGTGCAAATTTTGTGGGAATATGTTTAAAATCAGTATAATCAGTGATTTATTTTCACTTCATAATAGCAATACTATATATATAAAGTGTCCAAAATGTAAAAAAAGAGGATGGCAAAAAATACTTTAATGTAACAATAAGTTAATAATAACATACTATAATATGAAAATAATTTTAGGAGCATTAAGTATGTCGTTATGTAGTACTTCAATTAAATGGTCAGATTCTCCATATAAGAGTGATTTGAAATGTTATCAAGGTATAGAAAAGACTGGAGGAAGTTGGCCACTTAACTATTTTAAAAGAGATAATAAAAATAATATAGTAACAATGAATGGTGAGCGAGTCCCTTTTCAAATAGCTCATCCTTGTGCTTTTGATTTCTCTAAAGAAATTAAAATTGTTGAAGATACTCTAAATAACTTAACCTTCCCTCAAATTCAAATGGCAAAATTTTGGGGAACAGGTATACCTCTTAATCAGTTACAGCCAATAATTATATCTTTAGTAGATACTTATCAACTTAATCCTATTAGAGCAGTAAGGGTAAATTCAATTATTAATAAAGCAATGATGGATGGATTTATTATATGTTGGCATTTTAAATATTTATGGAACTTAGCAAGACCAATTCAATATAATCCTCAGCTAAAAACAGTTTTATCAACACCAAAATTTCCAAGTTACCCATCAGGTCACTCCGTAGTATCAGCAGTAGTTACTACTGTATTATCATATTTTTTTCCGAAGGAGAAGGATAAATTGGATAAAATAGCAGAAGAAGCATCAATGTCAAGATTATATGCAGGTATACATTTTAAACCAGATTTATATGAGGGAGTACGCCTTGGGAGATATATAGGTAATTTAATTATAGAAGAAATTATTAAGGACATGGATAAAGATGGAGTTATGATTGATATTCCAGAGTTGCAATTTAAAGATGCACCAATAAATCCAGATTATGAAAAAGTAAAATAACGTATAGTTACTATATATTACTATTAAATGTAGGTAACTATATGAATTTAAATATTAAATTAAATGAAAATATATGCATAAAAAATTGAATTGTTAACAAATTTATATTATAATGAATAAAAAGTAAATAGAGTTCGGTTGAAGGTAGTGGGAGAGATATTAAATTAAATTTAATTTAATACACCGAAGAAGCAAATCTTTCAGGTAAATGGACCGCTATTGGACGAGCCTCTGGAGAGACTTATCAAAAGATAAGCACCGAAGGAGAAAGATGGATAAATATCCATTGAAACTCTCAGGTAAAAGGACAGGGGAATCAAAATAAGCTTTATATTCATGACTACTTAATGAAATGATTGAGTGGTTAAATTAATATATTCTAATTTTAAAATAAAGCTTATAGAGTATTCTCCTCCTAAATTAAATTTTAAGGAGGATTTTTTTATGACAAACTTTTTAAACTCATTAAATGATATTATTTGGGGACCACCTCTTTTAATATTATTACTAGGTACAGGTATTTATTTAACAATTAGGTTAGGTGCGCTACAAGTTTTAAAGTTACCAAAAGCTTTAAAGTATGTCTTTTCTAAAGATGATGAGGAAGGGTTACCCTCTTCTAAAGGGGATATATCGAGTTTTGGAGCTCTTTGTACTGCACTATCAGCTACAATTGGAACAGGTAATATTGTAGGAGTTGCAACGGCAATTAAAGCAGGAGGACCAGGAGCACTATTTTGGATGTGGGTTGCAGCATTTTTTGGTATGACAACTAAATATGCAGAAGGAGTACTAGCCATAAAATATAGAGTTACTGACGAAAATGGAAATATGGCTGGAGGACCAATGTATTATATTGAAAGAGGGCTTGGATTAAAGTGGCTTGCAAAACTATTCGCTTTTTTTGGTGTTGGTGTTGCTCTCTTAGGAATAGGTACATTTGGACAAGTAAATTCAATAGCAGAAGCTGTAAACAGTACTTTTAATATACCAATTGTAGTTACAGCTATAGTTGTAACATTATTAGTTGCAGCAATAACATTAGGTGGAATTAAGAGAATATCATTGGTATCAGAAAAAGTAGTACCAGTAATGGCACTTTTTTATATAGCAGGAGCTATAATTGTACTTGGAATGAATATTAATGAATTACCATCAGCTATTTCATTAATTATTAGAAGTGCCTTTAACCCTGAGGCAGCTTTTGGTGGGGCTGCTGGAATAACAATCACTATGGCTATTCAAAAAGGTGTTGGAAGAGGTGTGTTTTCAAATGAAGCAGGACTTGGTAGTGCACCAATTGCAGCAGCAGCAGCTAAAACCAATTTACCAGTTAAACAGGGATTAATTTCAATGACTGGAACCTTCATAGATACAATAATTATTTGTACAATGACTGGATTAGCAATAGTAGTAACAGGTAGTTATACTGGTACATTAGAAGGAGCAGCAATGACTAGTGAGGCCTTCAATTCAGCCTTATCATTTGGGAATGTTGGTATGTATATAGTAAACATTGGATTGATTTTCTTTGCTTTTACAACAATACTTGGATGGAATTATTACGGTGAAAAGTGTATGCAATATTTATGTGGAACAAAGGCTATAATTCCATATAAGATTGTTTTCATATGTATTGTTGGTTTTGGTGCATTTTTCAATTTAAATACTATATTTACTTTAGCAGATATAGTGAATGGATTAATGGCATTTCCTAATTTAATCGGATTAATAGGACTTAGAAAAGTAATTATAGCTGAGACAAAGGAATTCTTCAGAGGTAGAATTTCAACACTAGAAGCTAAGCAAGATAATAAGATGATTTAATTTATAAGAGAGCAAATGTGTTAAGAGGAATAGAGAGTAAGTAAATGTAACATTAATTACATTATGCTTAGTTGAATTCCTAATCTTACCGTTTGCTCTTATTTTATTAATTAGAAAATTATATTTATTCTATGGACAAGAATAATCAATATATAAATAGCACAATCTAGAAAAGGAAAGTTAAAAGGAGGTAAAATATGAAATACAAACTATTAGTAACACTAACAACATTAGCTATATTAAGCGGTTGTGCAAATGGACAAAAGGAGGCAGATATTAAAACACCTGATGTAACACAAAACACACAAGAGACACCTAAAAATGAAATACCTAAAAGTAATGACATAATCCCAGAAGTGGTTACACCAAAATTACCTGAAACTAATGAAAATAAAGAGTCTGTACCACAAAAGGAATTACCAAAAGAAAAGGTTATTCCAAAGGTAGAAGTTCCTCCTAAGTCAGAAGAGCCTAATAAAGTAGAGGAACATAAACAGGTAGATGAGCCTAAAAATAATAATTTTATTTCAAATATTGAGCAAGAGATATTTCAAAAGGTAAATGAGGAGAGAAGTAAGCAGGGTATACCATTACTTACATACAACAAAACTATGGAAAAATACGGAAGAATAAAAGCAAAAGATATGGGAGACAAAGGGTATTTTGCACATGAAAATCCTAATGGTGAGTTAATAACAGTTCAAATGAATAAGGATGGTGTGGGTTATAATGCTTGGGGAGAGAATATAGCGTATTCAACAGGAGATATAAATGCAATAGCAACACAGTTTATGAATATGTGGATGAATTCGGAAGGACATAGAAAAAATATTTTATCAGACAATTATACTTCTATTGGAATAGGAATTTCTAAACATGGGGATGAAATATATGGTGTACAGGAGTTTTATAGATAATTACTCATAATAATGTTCAATATATTTCGTTGAAATTGTAAAGCTATTGATAGTATTGTTTTTTAATAATATAATGTATTAGTTAAAAACATATAAACAAAAGATAAAATAGGGGGAAGAGTATGGATATTATTTTAACCGTAATATTTCTAATAATCCTATTTAAATTAAGCAAAACAAAAGCAGAAAAAATAGGAGAAGAAGGAGAAAGACGTGTTAATAAAAAGTTGAATAAACTAAAAGGTTATACAGTATTGAAAAATATATTATTAAAAACAGATTATGGAACTACACAAATAGATCATATTCTAATTGGTCCTAAAGGGATTTTTGTAATTGAAACAAAAAACTATAGTGGATGGATATATGGTGGAGAATGGGATGATACTTGGACACAAATAATCTATGGGAAGAAAACTAAATTTAGAAATCCTGTAAAACAAAATTATGGGCATATTATGGCTGTAAAAAAAGTCTTAGGTTATAAATATTCTAAAGAAGTATATTCTATAATTATTTTCTCAGATAAGTGTAAGCTTAAAAAAACACATAAAAATGTAATTCATGAGAAAAAAATTAAATCATTTATTAGAAAGTTTAAATGTAAAAATTTTTTAGCTTTAGAAGAGATACAGAGTATAGTTGATAAATTAGAAAAAGCTAATATTGAGGGTAAGAGAGCTAGAGTTAAGCATATAAAACAACTAAAAAAATATAGTTCATAGATATTAACAATAATAAACCTCTTCAATTTTTATGAAGAGGTTTATTATTAATATGTTTTATTCTTAAAGTTTGGATTATTTGCTTTATATGCACTATAAAACAAATAAAGAGAAATTGGAATTGCAAATAAAAGACTTATTCTTAAATCATGATTGAAAGCTTCTTTTATTTCAGGATAGGTTGAAATTAAGTCAGGAACATTTTTAAAGGACTCAAGTAATCCTATACCATATTCCTTCATAGATTTATAAACTTCAAATCCTACAGCAGCATAATTAGATATAATAGTCATTACAATTAAAATTATAAAGTTAATGGTTGCTCCAATAAAGTTAAGTTTTCCACCAAATTTTTCATATCCCTTAGTTATAGCAATAAACATTATAGCAACAGATATAGCTGCAATCTTTCCCATCATAGCAACAATAACAAAAGTAGCTACACCAATTAAAGAAAATAACAAAGCACCAAGTGCACCCTTTAAGTAATTATTAGGTGATTCTTCATAGTTAGTTTTAAGCTCGTCCATATAATCTTTAGCTTCGCTAGCACATGATAGACAAAAGTAGTGTGGAAAATCATTAATTTCATTGATACTACCTAGAGCTTGTTCTCCGCAAGCATCACAACAACTAACGAATGAATTATTACGAAGATAGGCACTAACAGCATTTAAAATTTTTACAAGCTCATCACCATTAAACTTTAATCTACCATTATAATCAACAACAATTGATATTTTATATGGTGTAAATTGTGATAGAATAATTGTTTTATGTTTACTCTTTAGGTCATCAAATAATGATGTTAAGTGATTACTTATTTCATTTTCATCATTTAAAATTGTAGATTTAATTGGAAAATTGATTAAATAACGTTTTGTAGATTTAAAGTTCTTAATTAAAACATTATATCCATTATAATCACCTTGTGAAATTTGTCCCGAGGGATGATAGTTGAAACCCAGCTCTGATATCTTTTTACTAAAAGCATCTGCCATATGCTTAATCCTCCTTAAAATAACATTCACAAAGATTATATCATACCATATATTGTAAAAATACTTATATGAACCTTAAATTTTCTTAAGAAATATTTAACATAAAGAAGCATATATTGATTATTTTAAGGTAATTATATTTATCACTCCTATATATAATTTGTTAATATTTAGTAAGATTAATTTTTAAAAGTAGTAGCTTTAATTTATAATCTTAGTTATTATATATAATAGATGAAAATACAAAAGAGTAATGGAGTGAAGGTAATGAACATAGCAATTATAGGGGCAGGTAATATAGGAACATACTTAGCAACATATATTTCATTAAAGAAAGATTGCAAGGTTTGGATGCATACATCAAAGCCTGAAGCATTCAAGGAAGTTTTAAAATTACATGAAGAAGAAAAAAATATTGTCCATAATGTCAAACTACATAAGGTAACTTCATCAATAGAAGAAGTAATAAGTAATGCTAATGTAGTTTTAATAACACATCCATCATTTATGTTTGAGAAAACAA
>JBOFVP010000167.1:0-1852 GCA_051653165.1 Clostridium sp. | reverse complement strand
ACTAATGAGATTCTTGTTTCTAAAGATAATTTCAATATGGATTTTGAAATCTATAAAAATATATATCTAACTTCTGTTGAAGCGGCTTTTACAACTTCAGAGGTTAAAAATAAACTGAAAGCTGATTTAGAGAAGTTTGTTATCTAATTTTCTACCCTATAAATTTGAATTAATTAAACCAGGAGAAAACAAGGCAATTGTTGAATCACAACCATTAAGACCTATTAGTACAGATGTTCTTCCTAGTGGAAATATGGTATCGACATACCAATATACTATGGAAAATGAACCTAGTGCAGGTAGAGCAGCTGTTTATGTTCTTTTAGATTGTATGACTTTCTTCATATCTGAATTAGTAACTATGCCAATAGAAATGACTAAAAAAGGTGATTTAAAGTTTATAAAAATCGAATATACACCTAAAGGTGAAATTGTAAAAATTGGATAACTCAATCTAGTTTTTTTTAAAGGATAGAGTTTAACTCTATCCTTTTTATTATAATTAACTTACTATTAAAATTTTTTAAATTATAAAAAATAACCCTAAATTTTACACCCAATATTTTTTTCTTTTCTCCATATAGGAACCTTTACCTCTTCAGTCCAATACTCTTCTAATAAAACTATCTTATTATTTTTCAATTTCATAAACGAAGTACAATAGTGACGACTTGATTTATCTTTAGGCATAACTTCTCCAACAAAAATAACTAAATCTCCAATCGATTCTACTCTTTTAACTTCTCCTATCCAATCTCCAGGATACTCACAATTCGCTATTAAATATTCATCAACAGTAAATTTTTCATTAGTTTCATACCATAAGATTTTAGCTTCAGAATCAAAATATTCTCTTAATCTCTCTTTCTTTTGTTCAATTACGTCTTTAAAAAAATTAAAAATAAAATCATTTTCCACAAAAATTCCCCCTATTTAATTTTTATAATAAAACATATTCTAGCTCTATTATAGCAAAAAATATCAAGAATAAAAACACTAACGAAACAATTTAATTAAAAAGATATATTCATTATTTACAGTAAAATAACTTTAAGACAAAACTATGTGTTACACAGATTCAAAATATAATTTTATATAGGAAGTGGTTTATGAAGAGTATATATTTATCATTATTGACACTAACTTTTATTGGATGTAACAATCTGAGCCCTAAAGAATACACAGGATATTATACTTATGGGCATGAAACAGAAATATTTACAGACGAAAAAACAGGACAAGATTATTGGATATATGGAAATACTGAAATGTTAAATCAGTACATGAAAGAGTTAGCTACTAGTAAAAAGACTTCTTATCCAGAGGTTAAAGTAAAAATACTCGGAATTGATAAGGGAAAAGCAACTAATGGACTAGCCCAAGATAATGATAAAGTTATGGAGGTTAAAAAATACGAAATTATAAGTAAATAATTAAGTATAATTCCTTTGAAAATTAGATTATATTTATTAGCTACTATAACTTCCCTAATAGAGAGGCTTTTAAGGCATATACTTTTATTAAAATTGCACTCAGTTTTTAGTTATAAAGCACCATGTTTTATAACTCCTCTATTAGTGGGACTTCTTAAAAATCATCAAAAAATACCCCTAAAAAATGACCCTTTAAAATCAATTTTAAGCCCTCTAAAAAACTCATTAGGTATAAAAGTATACCCCATTTTTTAGAGGGCTTTATTTAGACTTTATTTTAGTATATTTTCTCCAGCTCTTTTTCCAAAAACAATTATTTCAGTGATAGCATTTCCTCCTAATCTATTTGTTCCATGAAGACCTCCAACAATCTCTCCAGCTGCAAATAATCCCTCTATTATACTACCTTTTTTATCAAG
>JBOFVP010000166.1:0-11398 GCA_051653165.1 Clostridium sp. | reverse complement strand
TTTCATATATTTTAGTTATACTTAGGGTTTTGAACATATTGTTTACTTGTTCATCAATATTAATTTTAAAGTATTCCTCAATAGAACATCCTGCATCAATAGGATCATATCCAAAATCAGAAGAATTCTTCTTTTTAGCTTGAAGTAAATATTTTGTTTCAATTTGAGAATAAAGACTTTCTTTTAAGGCCTCAATTCTTTTAAGAATAGGAAGACTCTTAAATCTTACTAAGAAAGTTTCTTCAACCTTGTTCTTTGGTATTAAAGCCTTTCCATCAAAAATAATTGAACTAAAGCTACCTAAAAGCTTGGGTAATTTAGTTGTAAAAGAATCTAAAATTTCTATAAATTCAAATGAATTTTTAAAGTCGATACTTTTTAACCTTTCTAAATCAACATTAGATTTATTTTCCTTGTATAACCATTCTAAGTATTCATTTTTACTCTCATATTTTAATATTGATGGTAAAAACATTTTTCCATATTGCTCTAAAGTTGTTGTTTGAATATTATCCTCACCTAAACCAGGTAAAACATCACCTATATAATCACTAAAAACATCATTAGGAGAGAATATAAGGACATTATTTGCCTTTAGAGTCTTTCTATACTTATATAATAGGAAAGCTGCTCTATGCATCGCAATCGAAGTTTTACCAGACCCTGCAACTCCTTGAAGTAATAATATTTTAGCATCTTCATTTCTTATAATTGAGTTTTGTTCCCTTTGAATAGATGATACTATATTTTTCATTTTATCAGAGGTATTATTACTTAAAACCTCTAGTAAGGCCTCATCGTGAATGGAAGACTTAGAGTCGTGAATAAACTTAAGCTCAGAATTCTTAATGTTATATTGCCTATTTAGTATAATTTCACCTTCTACAATACCATTAGGAGCTTCATATGATGCTTTACCCATTTCATAATCATAAAACATATTAGATATAGGGGAACGCCAATCTAATGCAATAAAATCGAAGTCATCTTCTACAATACTTGATATACCTATATATAAAGAATCAGCGTAATCTTCACCATCTTCTTTGAAATCAATTCTTGCAAAATATGGTGAATTCTTTTGGGCTAATAATGTATTAATCTTTTTTTGATTATTTATATAAATCTTTTCCTGCATCCTTAGTTCTTCATTCATAGACTGAACTTCTAATTCATCCATCTCTTTCATACTATCCCATAAAAATCTTCTATTAGATTTTATTTCGCTATCTTTTTTAGTTTTAAAGTCACCGAATAATTCAAGTTGACCATCAATAGCTAGTAGTGCTTTATCTAAATATTTTAATTCTTCTTCTTTACTTAATCCTATAGTCATTACCTTATCTCCTGATTAATATTTTTGTTACCGAACTATTATATCATAGTAAATAAAAAAAATAAAAGGAAGTAGAACTTTAATCTACTTCCTAAATAAAAATTACTAAACCTCAATAAAAGTTTGATAATGATCTTTTGTTAAAAATATTAAGCCATCATTAGAATAAACCAATCTCTCACTACCACGATTACCACCATTATAGTTTATATCACATTCTCTATATTCTCTACCTATAGAATTGGGTAATTTTCCTTCAAGATTTTTAAAAATGCTTCCACCTAAGCTTTTATTTTCAGCTACACTCCAAAGATCATCGCCAATTTTCCAACCCTCATTAAATGCTTGTTCTTTTGTAATAAAATTTTGTGGAAGAGAGTTATAAGTCTTGATAAAATTAGCTACCTCTTCATAATTAGTTGAAATAAGTTCATCAGATATAATTTCTTCATCAGAATATAGGTTCTTAGATACTAGACCTTCAAAATCTTTAGAAATAGAAGTATCTTTAATCCAAGATAAATACATGTTATTTACTGTTTCTTGTGAAAGTAACCCTAACACACCACCAAGTAAAACTAATGTGGCTAAGAATATGGTTAACTTATTTTTTAAAAAATTCACTAGTTTCACCTCCATTTCATATATTAATTATATATGATTATATGGAAAAATTAAACACATGATAATTTATTTTATGATATAATTTAGGTGATTATTGTAAAATGGAGGGTAAAATGAATAAGGCAGAAATTATTATAAATAATATGGAAAATATAATCATAGGAAAGAGAAAGTTTCTTGAAAGAGTTGTTATTGCATTAATTACTGAAGGCCATATTTTAATCGAAGATGTACCTGGAATAGGTAAAACACAATGTGCATGTTCTCTTGCTAAATCAGTTAACGGTTCCTTTAATAGAGTGCAGTTTACTCCTGATGTAATGGCATCTGATATAACTGGTTTCTCTCTAGTAAATCAAAGCACGGGAGACCTTAGCTATAAAGAAGGTGCAGTAAATTGTAATTTTCTTTTAGCTGATGAAATTAATAGGGCTTCTTCAAAGACCCAATCAAGCTTACTTGAGGCTATGGAAGAGGGACAAGTATCTGTAGATGGAATAACACATAATATACCTAAACCATTCATGGTAATAGCCACACAAAATCCAGTTGAGAATAAAGGAACTAATAAATTACCTGAAGCGCAAATGGATAGATTTCTATTTAAATTATCAATAGGTTATCCTAATCCTGAAAGTGAAATAGCTATCTTAGATAGGTTTTTTGGAGATAACCCTCTGAAGAAATTACCATCTGTAATAGGGCTTAATGATTTAGTTAAAATACAGGATGAAGTTAATAATATAAAGGTTCATAGAGAGATAAAGGCATATATTATAAATATAACTAATGCAACTAGGAATTCAGACTTGATTTCATTAGGTGCAAGCCCAAGAGCCTCACTTGCATTATTAAGAGCATCTAAGGGGTATGCATACATGCAAAATAGAGATTATGTACTACCAGAAGATGTTAAAGAAATATGTTTTGATGTTCTCTGTCATAGAATAATATTAAGTTCAGCTGGAAAAGTACAGGGGTTATCTTCAAGGGATGTTTTAGAGAAAGTTCTAAACACTGTAAGAGTTAATATTACATGGAAGGAGTAAGTTATGAGGTTCAATAAGAAACCCTTGATTGGATATTTACTATCCTTGCTACTTATATTCATTTATTCATTTAGTTTTGGAGGTAAGTCAATACTTATGTTCAATATAGTTTTAGTTGGGGGTATTTTAGATATTCTTCTATTTATGTATCTAAAATCAAAGGTAGATTTTAATTATTCAATAGGAGTAAATGAAATAGAAAAGGGAGCTGAATTTAAATTAATAATAAATGTTAAGAATAATTCCTTAATTCCATCTTCAAAAATTAATATACTAATTGAGCATAATGATAGGATAAAAGTAGATAAGGAGTATTTCTCTATTTTATTAGATGGTGGGGAAGAGGTTATATTATCAATTAAATGTATAGGGGAGTATAGGGGGAATGGTGTATTAAAGATATCTAAAACTTCTTTCCATAGCTACTTAGGGATACTAAACTATGATTTAAGCCATGGGTTTAATTATTTAGAAAATAATATATCAATTATACCCCAAATAAAGGAGTTAACTAATGGAGAAGCGTTATATACGGATAACTTAAAATCTATGGAAAATTATACTTCTATAAGTGAAAACATAATTTTAGGAGATGCAAGTTATGATTTTAAGGTATATTCTGATGGTGAACCTTTATCAATGATAAACTGGAAGTTATCATCAAAGGTGGGAAAGTTAATGATAAGAGAAAGGGAGAGATTATTCAAGCCTTCATATAGAATAATTTTAAATCCTACAAGGGCAGAAAGTAATTTAATTTTAGAAGATCTAATTGTTGAAGGGTGTTTAAGCTTAATTAAAGATATGTATATTAATGATTATAATGTAATTGCAGAGATTTATACTAATAATACATGGCATTCATATACTGTTGATAAAGAAAATATAATAACAGAAATACAAAGAACACTATCAGAATTTGAATTTACTGAAAAAAATATACCACTTAATCATAATGTAAATGATGAAGTATATATTTTTTCTTTAAACAACAATTTTAATTATTATAATGGGAATGTTATATTACCATGTATAAATAAACCACTAGTACATTTAAAAGAGATATGGTATTTATACACTAATATGGAGATTGAGAGGAGTTAATGATATGCCTAAATACTTCAATTATTTTTTGAAAAACTCAGTACAATTATTATTAAGTTCTTTTCTTTGTTCATTAGTATTTATTAATATTGTAATGGAAACTGATTATACAATATATTTGATATGCCTAATTTTTAATATAGTTGCTTTTTTACTATATTTTGTAGTGTTAGAACTTAAAAATAAGGGCTGGATATTATATAGTGTTATTTCGCTTTTTTATGGAGTTGCTACCTACTCAGTATATGATCCATATAGTGAATCCCCTCTATACGTACTATTAATAGTACTATATGCATTATCATCATTAGTATTTTATTTTACAGTAAGGTTAATTAGGACTCCTGTAATAACATTAATATTATTTATTGTGTTTACTCATGGTATACGTAATGGTATATTGTATACCACTAATGGCTTTATAATAACATTACTCTTATACTTTTCTTTATATATAGTAAAAGGTCAATCTAACATTAATGATGAAAAATATACATTCCGTAAAATAAAAATAATATCTATATTTGCAATAACTACTGTAATTATAGCTATGTTAATCCCAATACCTAAGACGCCACCTAACTTACCTTTAATAAGTACATTCCAGTCGTTTTTAACGGATAATGGATTTGAAGGAAGTAGTATATCCGCATTTCAGACAATGAAAAATAATTCTAATAGAAATATTAATGAGGATATTATAGAGCCAAATGATACTTTAATTTATACTGTATCATCTGATACACCTTTATATCTTAGGGTTAAAAGTTATTCCTCATTTGAGAATAATTCATTTAAAAATGAAGAACTTTTAGAAAAAGGGCGTATAAGTAATACATCAGATAAATTTGGGGGATTTAAGCAAATTTACAATATGAAATATATTATTTCAATTGATGAGTTAAATAAACTAGAGAGGCTAGGATTAGATTTTAAAAAACCATTAGGGAGTACTTCTTACGAAAAATCGACTGTAATAAACTCGGTTAATTTTCCCACAAGTGGGCTGTATCTTTCAACTACAAACACAAAAAAAATATCTACTCAGAATAAGAATAATGAAATATATTATTCTCCTACTGGATTAGTCTTTGATCCTAAAAATGATGTTGAAGCAAATGAAAAATATAGAATTGATTACTACTCTCAGGAATTAGAGAGAGGTAGCTTTGAAGAGCATTTAGTAAATAACATGAACGAAGAATTAATTTTTGAAATATATATGTTGTCAAGTAAATATAATTTAAATGAAGTTTTTGATTATTTACGTTCTCCTACTTCGTTTAATAGTAGTTTACAAGGGCGAGAATATAAGGAGATAGAAAAGCTTACAAGGAATATTATAGGTGATGAGAAGAGTCTTGTGAAACAATGTGAACTTATTACGAACTATTTAAAAAATGGAGAATTTGAATATTCATATACGATTAACAGAGTATCTCCAGATAAAAATTTTATATATGAATTTTTATTTAAATCCAAAAAAGGCTATTGTGTACAATTTGCATCTGCTATGACAGTGATGCTTCAATCATTGAATATAGATGCACGATATGCAGAAGGTTTTTTTAGTGATACTAAGAACATTGAAAACCCTGATATTTACGATGTTACTATGAGAGATGCACACTCTTATGTGGAGGTTTATATACCTGGCTATGGATTTAAAGTTTTTGACCCAACTCCATCAAGAAGTGTTGACAAGGAAGTAGTAACTACTGGAAATTCACTTATAACTAAAATATCAAATTTAAAAGTTGGAGAGTTTAGTATCCAAGTGATACTTGGTTTGATTTTACTTATTATTATATGTATAACAATAAATAAAAACAGATTTAAATTTAAAAATAAGATTTTTATATATAAGCTTAATAAGCTAACTCCTAAAGAAGGATCTATATGTATGATACCATATTTAATCAAGGAATTAGAGAGACAAGGATATCCTATTCTTGGGGGTAAAACATTAAGGGAATACGAATATACCCTAAAAAATCTTTACAATATAGATATTAAAAATTTCATAGATATTTATTACAAATTAAAGTATGAAGAGGGTGATATTAGTAAGGATGAGTATGGCAATTTAATTAATGAATTCAATAAAACAATAAATAGTTAATTTATAAAAACTTCATGTTTATATATAAATATATAGGATAAACTATAATTGAAATATTAAGCAAGGGGTGATTCTATGACAAAATTAAAAGTAAATACAAAAAAGAAAGTGAACATTTTAATTCTGATAGTGGTTAGTATACTTTTTATTCCAAAGCCCACAAATGTCAATGCTAAATCTCTTTCGAATAACAATAGCATGTCTGTTAAATGTCATAGAAAGGAATTAGAGTATTACAAGTATTCTGTAGATAGTGATATAGTTAAAGAGGGTATGAGAGGCAATGTAAATACTAATGGAGATAAGATAGTATTTCTTACGTTTGATGATGGTCCTTCAACAACAGTAACTCCCGAAATTTTAGATGTATTAAAAAGAGAAAATGTTAAAGCAACCTTTTTTCTATTAGGAAATAATATAGAGGCAAATCAAAAAAGTAGGGATCTGGTTAGAGCAATGTATGAGAATGGACATGCTATTGGAAATCATACCTATACTCACAAATATAATCATATTTATCCAAATAACACCACATCAATTGAAAATTATTTGGATGAAATAGAAAAAACTGAAATAGCCCTTAAAGGAGTTTTAGGAGAAAATTATTCATCGAAGATAATTAGAATGCCTGGAGGTGCAATGTCAAGAAGATACTATAAAGATCCTAATCTTAATGAATTTAATAGTGTTATAACTACTATGAGTATTAATAATATAGATTGGAATGCTAGTATATGTGATGCAACAGCTAAAAAGCTAAACAAGAATGAATTAGTTGAAGCTACAAAGAAATCTATTGGAAATAATAATTTCGTTGTATTACTTATGCATGACACTTATGGTAAGGAAGAAACTGCTAAAGCATTACCTGAAATCATTCACTATTTAAAGAATCAAGGATATGAATTCAGAGTAATAGACTAGCAAATATATTATGTATTTTCATATTTTTAACTAATAGAGTAGGAGCTATGTAACATAAAAATTGCATAGCTCTTTAATTTTGACAAATTATTTATGTTGTGAAATATAGATTAATAAAATTGACTATGATAAAATAAAGATTAGAATAAGGCGAAAGTTGCCTTTATAATTTATAGCTTTAAACATGGAGGACAAAAATATGGGATTAACTCCTATGATGAGACAATATTTTGAAATAAAAGAAAACTACCAAGATTGTATTGTATTTTTTAGACTTGGTGATTTCTATGAAATGTTTTTCGATGATGCTAAAACAGCATCTAGAGAGTTAGAGTTGGTTCTAACTGGAAGAGATTGTGGACTTGAAGAAAGGGCACCTATGTGTGGAATACCATTTCATGCATCAACAGGTTATATAGGAAGATTGGTTTCTAAAGGTTATAAGGTTGCAATATGTGAACAAGTTGAGGATGCAAATGCTTCTAAGGGAATAGTAAAAAGAGATGTTATTAAGGTTATAACACCTGGAACATATATTGATAATATGGCTACAATAGAAAATCAAAATACATATTTAATGACTGTATATGAAGAGGGTAGTGAGACTGGTGTAGCATTAACTGATATAAGTACTGGAGAATTTAAAACAACTTCTTTTCCAAGCTTAATGTCAACATTAGTTGATGAAATTACTAAGGTAAATCCAAAAGAAATAATATTAGATAAATCCTTAGACAGTAAAACTAGAGAAGAAATAAATGGACTTATTTCTGGAGTTGTAACACTTAAAGATTTTACAATGTTTAAGTGTACTAAGGAAGAACTAATAAATCAATTTTCTGAAGCAGAAATAATAGGATTATCTGAGGCATCATTAGGTGCATCAATGGTACTACTAAAATATATATTAGAAACTCAAAAAATCAGTCTTACTAATATAAATTATTTAGAAAGTTATGACATAATTAACTTTATGATGCTAGATGCTTCTTCTAGAAGAAATCTTGAGTTAACTGAAAATATAAGAGAAAAAAATAAAAAAGGTTCTCTTCTTTGGGTAATGGATAAAACCTCTACTTCTATGGGGGGAAGAACCCTAAGAAAATGGATTGATGAACCTTTAATCATAAAGAATGAAATAGAGAAAAGGTTAAGTAGTGTGGAAGAACTATTTAATTCATTGTCATTTAGTGAGGATTTAAAAGAAAGTCTAAAAAATATTTATGATATTGAAAGAATAGTAGGAAAAGTATCGAGTGGTAATGTTAACGGAAAGGATTTAGTTTCTCTTAAGTCATCTTTAGAAAAACTTCCAGATATTAAAGCACTGTTAAAACTTGCAAAATCACAGGGGCTTGTGGAGTGTTATGATAAGCTAGACGAGTTAATAGATATTAGAACACTACTATCTAATTCATTACTAGACGATCCATCTTTATCAATAAAAGAAGGTAACATTATTAAGGATGGGTATAATGATGAAGTAGATGAATTGAGGCTTGCAAAACTTCATGGAAAAGAGTGGATTGCTTCCTTGGAGAATAAAGAGAGAGAGTTTACTGGAATTAGATCTTTAAAGGTTGGATATAATAAGGTCTTTGGGTATTACATTGAAATATCTAGAGCAAATTATGCATCAATACCAGAAGGAAGATATATTAGAAAACAAACGCTTTCAAATGCTGAAAGATTTATAACTCAAGAACTTAAGGAAATGGAAGAAAAAATATTAGGAGCAGAAGAAAAACTAATTGCACTAGAATACAATCTATTTATAGAAATTAGAAAAGGTGTGGAAAAAGAGATTTCAAGACTAAAACGAAGCTCGAGAGTAATTGGGGTGTTAGATTCTTTATCAACACTTGCACAAATTGCAAGGGAAAATGATTATGTTAAACCTAATTTAAATGAAGAGGGTATAATATCAATTGAAGATGGACGTCATCCTGTAGTTGAAAAGGTAATTGGAAGAGGAGACTTTGTATCAAATAATACTCTTTTAAACAAAATGGATAATAGGTTACTTTTAATTACAGGACCAAATATGGCTGGTAAGTCTACTTATATGAGACAAGTGGCATTAATTACACTTATGGCTCAAATTGGTTCTTTTGTACCTGCAAAATCAGCTAATATTTCTATTTGTGATAAAATATTCACTAGAATAGGTGCTTCTGATGATTTAGCAGGAGGAAAATCTACATTTATGGTAGAAATGTGGGAAGTTTCTAACATTTTAAAAAATGCAACTCCTAAATCTCTTGTACTACTTGATGAGGTTGGGAGAGGAACATCTACATATGATGGACTAAGTATTGCATGGTCAGTTATAGAGTATCTTTCAAAGGAAATAAGCTTAAAGTGTAACACACTATTTGCAACACATTATCATGAACTGACAAAATTAGAAGGTATAATTGATGGTGTAAAGAATTACTCAGTTGCTGTAAAAGAGCTAGATGATAATATTATTTTCTTAAGAAAAATTGTAGAAGGTGGTGCTGATCAGTCTTATGGAATAGAAGTTGCTAAATTAGCTGGTTTACCTAGAACTGTTATAGAAAGAGCTAAAGAGATTTTAGAAAAATTAGAAAGTGAGGTTTCTTTAGAAGTTACTTCAATTGAAACAAAAGAGTTCATTAAGGAAATTAACTCTGTTAATTATGATTCTGAAAAAGTAGCTGTTAACAAACCTGCGCCTATTGAAAGTTTTAATGCAAATATGCAACTAGATTTCACTTTTATGGAGAAAGAGTCATTATTGAATGACTTGTCAAAAGTTGATGTTATGGCACTTACACCTTTAGATGCAATGAATATTTTATATAAGTTATCAAATGAGGCGAGAAGACTTAGCTAGGAGGTGGTTATTATTAAAAGAATCAATGTATTAGATGAATCTACATCTAACAAGATAGCTGCTGGAGAAGTCGTTGAAAGACCTTCTTCAGTTGTAAAAGAACTTGTTGAGAATTCAATTGATGCTGGTGCTAAAAATATAACTGTAGAAATTGAAGATGGCGGAGAAACACTAATCAGAATTATTGATGATGGTCATGGTATACATCCAGATGATATTAAAAAGGCTTTTATGCCTCATGCAACCTCTAAAATTAAAAGTGTAGATGATATTTACAATATCTCTACTTTAGGCTTTAGAGGGGAGGCACTACCATCTATTGCTTCTGTATCTAAGGTAACTGTTAAAAGTAAAATAAAGGATGAACCTTTTGGTAGAGAGATAACAATTGATGGTGGTGAAATTACACAGTTTAAAGAATGTGGTTGTAATGATGGTACTACTATAGAGGTTAAAGATATCTTCTTTAATGTTCCTGCTAGAAAAAAATTTCTTAAGTCTTCTCAGAGAGAGGGTAGTATAATAGGAGATATTTTAAATCGTATAGCGCTATCCCATGATGAAATATGTTTTAAGTTTTTCAATGGTGGAAAAAAATCTTTAGCAACATTTGGAACTGGAAATACTAAGGATGTAATAAGGACAATATATGGTAAAACAATTTCAGATGCAACAATATACTTTGAAAATAGTAATGATATGCTTTCAATCTTTGGATATATTGGTAAAGAAGAAATTGCAAGGGGATCTAGAAATAATCAAAGTATTTTCGTAAATGGAAGATATATAAAAAATAAAACTTTAGTTGCAGCAGTAGAAAATGCATTTAAATCATTTTCTACTGTAAATAAATTTCCATTTTTCACATTATTTGTTGAAATATATCCTGAATTTGTGGATGTAAATATACATCCAACCAAAGCTGAAATTAAATTTAAAGATGATAGAATGATATTTAAGAAAATATTTGATACAGTCCATACTGCCTTAAAAAATGATGTTATAAATGATTTCTCATATATAGAAGTTGATACTAATTCTGATACCGTTGAAAACACAGTTGAAGAGTTAACATTTAAATTACCTGAGGAAAAGCATTCTGTAACATTCCCTATTGACTTTAATACAGCTATTAAGGAAGAACAAAGTGAAAACATCTCTTTAAAAGAAAGATTTGAGAAAATAAATGCAAATGGGGCTTTGTCATGTGATAGGTCTCCTACTGTGATTGATACCACTTGTATTACAAAGGTAGAAACGGTATTAAATGAAAAAGAAGAAATAAAAACCAGTAAATTTCCTCCACTTAGAATTATTGGTCAATTTAATAAAACTTATATTCTTGGTGAATTTGAAAATGTATTATACTTAATAGATCA
>JBOFVP010000165.1:0-1457 GCA_051653165.1 Clostridium sp. | reverse complement strand
AAGAGAATAGAATTATTGTTATTGTAGATGATTTTGATAGAGTAGATGATAAAACAGTTGAAGAAGTATTAATGTTTATAAGGGAAATAATTGATTTTCAAGGAATAAGTACAATATTACTAATGGAGTATTCTAAGATAAAAAGTGATAAGTTAACTGATGAATATTTACAGAAATATATTGATATTAGACTAGATATAAATAAGGTTTCAGTTATTGATATTATTTATACATTTATAGATTTAGGCATACAATCTGATAAAGACTATAGCGTTATAGAAGGAAATAGGAACTTATTTAAAAATGATTTTAAAGCCATTCTAGATGAAATGGAGAGTATTAGTAAAAATAGAATTAGTAGATTAGAAAATGAGGTCTTAGAGAAAACTGATAGTGAAGCCGAAAAGGAAAAGGATGAAAATCAAAAATATTCTAAAGAGTTAGAAAATGAATTGAAAATAAATTTCAAAAATGTAAGACTTATTAAAAAAATTGTTAGAGAATCTTTAAAAGCTTATTATAAATTATATATAAACTATAGGTATAGGATAAATATAAAAGAATATAGTACATTTATTTTTAAGATGTTTATAGTAAAAAATATGTTTATCGATATATTTGATAAGACAATTAAATCAAATGACTTTTATAGTTATTTAAATGAAAGTAGATTAACTTTAGTAAAAGAAAGTTTTATAAAAGAATTTTTAGGAGTTAGAGATTCAAATTTAGATGAATTATTTATTATAAATAAATATATAATTGCAGAGGCAATAATAAATAATAGTTTCGATAATATTGAATTTGAAAATATGACAAGCGTGCAGAGGAAATTAAAAATATTAGATAAATGGGATGAAATCGGAAATTTGGGGATTAGTTATTTAGATAATACTGATGTTTGGTATAAGGAATATGAGGTTTTATTCAGCTTAGTACTTAGTGATTTTTATAAAACTAAGGATAAAGATAAGTATTTAGAGAGATTTGATAAGATAAGGGATATAATAGATCATTACTCAGGTAAAGGAGTAATTAATGGAATGAATCTATTAAGCATTTATGAAACCTTAATTAAAAACTATAGATATGAATATTGTTATGATTTAATAAGTAGTATATACAAAATTATTAAAAATGAATCTTATGCAGTTGGAGAGGTTAATAATATTAATATAATAATAAATGAAATAAGGAAATATAATATAGCTTATTTAGTTAATATTTGTAATGTATTTATTCGACTAAATAAAAAATGTAAAATAGAAGATCCTTTTATTGATGTTAGTGAAATGAAAAGTTATCTGGAAAATATATATGCTGAAGATTTTGAGATTCCAGAAACTGAATTAGAAGATTTTGAATGTGTAATAGAAATACTAAATAAAAATATGTGTAGAATCCAGGATAAATCATTATTAAAGCAAGAGAATTTAAGAACACAAATAAAGATGGTT
>JBOFVP010000164.1:0-2729 GCA_051653165.1 Clostridium sp. | reverse complement strand
ATTCGTAAATCCTAAAGGAGTTCATGGTGGTAGAGGTTCAACAACCGCTCATAATGAATTGTTAAAGATAATAGATGGTTCAACAGATTATGATACGTTTATAAGAAGGTTGAATAATTGGGCGAATTATAGATTAGATAGAGGAATAGAATCTTTACCTAAGGGATTACAACTAAAATAAATTAAAGGAGAGAAAAGTATGCAAAAAGAAGGTAAAGTATCATTATGGTTAGGGATTTTTAATGATGAAGAGACTTTTAGAGAATTTATGGAGATTAAATATACTGATGATGGGGACTCTATACCATCAAAATTTAAAAAGCAATTTAAGATAGATTATTATGATATAGATTTCTCAGAAATAGATTATATGGAAGAAAAAACAGATGAACTACAGGTTTTATTAGAGGGATTTTCTAATGATTATGAGATAATACCAAAGTTGGATAAAGAATATAATAAATCCATGTATAATTCAATAGTACTTCTGTATGATTTCGAATATGATTGTAATTCAGAAAACTATATACATGAAGAAAATAAGTTAAATTATATAGGTTGTGTAGATTATACAAAATAATAAAATGCAAAATAAAGAATAAAGTAACTGCATAAAAAGTAATAACTGTAGAAAGTAGTAAAATCAATAAAAGTACGAAAATTTAATAATGCATAATTTTAATAATGCAGTGAAAGAAGTTGAGAAGGTTAATGTTTCAGTAATGGAGCATTAATCTTTTTTCATGCACTGAAATATTTTAAAATCAAAGATAACCAGTACTGAAAGATACCGTAAGCTGAAAAGTAGAGAATCCAAATCTATGATTTGGGGTGAATCACTTTCACAGAGTGCAGGCAAGGAAATCTTAGGCTCAACAATTCCACTTGAAATCGAGGGGAATTCACAACAAGTAATATATATGGAAAAATCAATTCCACTATGGTAATGTTCAGTGTTGTACCAGTTAACAAAGTTAGAAACCCACTCACGTGCTTTATCAATTGATTTAAACCCATCCTTCGGATAATCCGGTCTATATTTTAATGTTTTAAACTGTGCTTCTGAAAACGGATTATCGTTACTTACTCTAGGTCTTGAATATGAAGATAGAACCCCTAAAAACTCTAGTTTGGATTTTAGTGTATGAGATTTCATTGGAGCCCCATTATCTGAATGCAATACTAATGGCTTGCCTTTAATTTTTTCCGATAGCACAGCTCTTTCTACTAAATCTGCGGCTAGCTCACCATTTTCCTCATTCCAAACTTCACATGATACAATTTTTCTACTAAAAATATCTATTATCATATACAGCTTATAATAAATACCTCTATTATATGCATTAAGCCATGTTATATCCCAAGTCCACACTTGATTTGGAGCATCGGCAATAAATGTAGTTGGAACCTTAGATTTTTCAGGTTTCTTAGTTTTTCTCCGATGGTGTTGCATATTTTCCTCTCTAAGTATTCTATAAAATGTTGATTCTGAGGCTATGTATATACCTCTATCTGCTAATGCAGGAACTATTTGTGATGGTGGCAAATCTGAATACTTGGGTTTATTAACTATGTTTAAAACACTTTGCCTTTCTTGCTTTGATAGCTTATCTAACTTTTTTCTAAGCACAAGTAATGCTGCCGTTTCTGCTAAAGCTTTTTCCTTTTTTCTAAGGTCTTTTGCAAGCTCTTTAGATTTCTTTTTCTCTTCCTTTAATTCTTCTTCTAAATTATCATTATTACTATTTTTAAATCCGTCATTTGCTGCTAGGCAGCTAGAACGCCATTGTTTAACTTCCTCAACATATAATCCATTTTCCCTGAAATATCTTGATAACTCAAATTCAGATAAAGTATATGTTTCCATTACAATTATAAATTTTTCTTTAGATGATATTTTATTTTTACTATTATTTCTTGTCATAGGTGATCTCTCCTTATTTAATCTCTTACGAGAATACCATTAATCATTCTCTACGACAACTATCTTAACACCTAGGGCTATCGCTAGCGGATAATAAAATCCGCTAATGCGACAGCCCTGTTATTTAATTAATAAAAGAGGTGAAAAAATGCCACCAAGCAATAAATTTACAAGAGAATAAATAATAGAAGTTGCATTTAACATAGCAAAAGAAGAAGGATTCAATGGAATAAGTATACGAAAAGTAGCAAACAAAGTAGGATGCTCAATTGCACCCATATATGTAAACTTCAAAGACGTAGAAGAATTAAAATATGCAGTAGTTCAACAAGTTCAAAAGTTAATGAAAGACTTAATTAGTGAACAAAATACAGGAGAACCCTTCTTAAATATTGGAATTACAAGCGTTAAATTTGCAAAACAATATAGTGTAATCTATAAGGAATATATTTTACAAGGAAATATGTACATAACTGAAAAGTCCGATGAGTTCAACAACATTATAATAAGTGAAATGAAAAAAGATGAAGAAATATATACTATGAAAAATAATTTATAAAATGTATTAATATTATGTTTAGAAGAAAGAAATACACTCATTAGAGATTATAAAACCACAGGTTATAACTACAAGAGTAAAGGATTACTTAAATAAAACATTAAAATGTAATATTAAGTATAAAGGAGAATGGTATAATGACCTTACCATTACAGATATTGAGTTTACTTCAAAGATGTTTGAGAGAGTAATGAAATCTGAAAAGGGTTATCTAGTATTACAAGATATATACTTATTACTAAGTCT
>JBOFVP010000163.1:0-5957 GCA_051653165.1 Clostridium sp. | reverse complement strand
ACATCCACTCCATTGACTAGCATATTATGAAACTCTTCATTACTTCTAATCAAGTTAGGATGTGAAAGTAATATTACTTTTCTAATAGCTTCCTCTTTAGTTGAGGCTGGCATATCTTTATTTATGTTATAAACTGCTTCTCTTAAATTATCTTCTGATACTACTGAATGATAGTCATCTCTTTCTAATTTTCTACCATCAATACATTCCCATCCCATAGATTCTAATATTTCAAGATAGGCTACCTCTAATTCATCCTCTGTAAAATTCATCTCTACCCCACCGCTAACTTATTTGACTCTTTTCTAGCTTTCTTATTTGTTTTATATAATCTAATAACTCATCCATTTCATCTACTGAAATTTCGTAAATCATTTGAATACTAGTCCCCCAATATTCATGTATCAATCTATTTCTAACCCCTTTTATTCCTTCCCAGTAACTTTTATTATTATAAATTTTAGTTAAAATATCTTTATCTAACTTTTGTATTTGAGTAATTGCTTCTCCTATTTTTTCTAATTGTCTTTCTATATACCCAATACTTTTTTTATCTAGAGCAAAATCATTAAATGACTTATCTATCATCTCTTCTTGTATATACTCAATAAACTCTTCAATATCATACGTAAACTGTATTATATTTCTTTTTGCTTTAGACATATATCACACTTCCTAGTATCTCTTCTTTCACTTTTTCTTTGTAGTCTTTTACATCTGGATTTTTAAACTTATAATCAAAAACACTTTTTTCAACTAAATCTACTTTTTTTCCAAAAGTATTTTCCAACTCCTCTTGCAAAGCACAAAAATTTCTATACATACCTTTTTTAAATTCTATTTTAACAATTATATCTATATCACTACTCTCAGTTTCTTCTTCTCTAGCATAACTTCCAAATAACCCAATCTCTAAAATCGAATATTTTTCTTTATCCAATGCTTTTAAAGTAGATAAAATACTTTCTTTATTAACTATCATTTTATCACCTCATAATTAACTATTCATGTGTAGCTAACTCTATCTCTTTTCTACAATCTGCTAGCATCTTTTATTAAACTTAAAATATATTCTAACCCTTCTAAATTTTTAATTGTAAGCTCATAATCTCCGTTTCCCCAATGACCTACTTTTGCAACATTTTTTGCCATTTTTTTAGAGTCATCCAAAACTCCTTCTTTTGCGTTTATCCATATTATAAGCATATCTTTTTTCAATTTAAAATCAACTAAGTTTTTTCTATTCAATTTAAAAGCTATATATACCTTTTTAGGTTCAACTTCAATTTCTGGAAGCATTTCTTCAATCTTTTCTTTATATATATTAAAAATTTCTACAGTATTTTCATCAGAATTTTTAAAATGCTCTTCTAATGTATATGTTTTTATCTCCTTTGATACTTTAGCTATATCTATATCTTTTTTAGAGATAATATTTATACTTTCACTGTTTTCTTTTTTATTTATAGATGTAAATAATATTATATCCCCATCATATTTTTTTACTTCATAAAGTTCTATTGGTAAATCTTTAAAATTTAAACTATCTTTCTGATATTTCGTAAAATTTTGTGAAATAAATATTACTTTAGTTTGGCTCCAATCTATTTCATCTCTCTTTAAAAACTTATCTTTTCTCTCATTATATTCTAAGATTAGTTCAGCTTTGTTGTTTAAAACTGTTGCTAAGTAAGAATAGCCTTGATCTATTACACTATAACTATTTGATCTTTTATATTCTATAATAACAAATGATTTATTTTCCTTATCAAATGCAAGAGTATCCACTCTATAATTTTCGATTGAAAACTCACTCTTTACTATTTCTAAATTTAACAACTCTTCTAAATTATTTTCTATAAATAATTGTAACTCCTTTTCTAACTTAAATTCATCTAATTCTAATTTTTGAATTTTATTATTAATTTTTTTAAGAAGCATTATTATTCTCCTACCAATTCTATTAATTTACTTTTCAATTCATTTTCAATATCTTTACTACGTCTAATCAACTTTTTTACAATTGCTTTTTTGCTATCAAATAAATAGAAATCCTCATCTATATATGATAATATTTCTGCTTTTAAATCCGTATCAATTGAAGAAGATTTTATTTTTAAAATTAAATTTTTACTTTTTTCTAGTTCTCCATCATTTAAAGTTTCATTAGTTTCTACTGGACTTTTATAAAATAGAACTCCTATATTTTTCTCTATTTCTTCTTTTTTTGAAGCTTGTTTTACTGCATATTTTTCTATTAATTCATTTGCATGATTTTCTAACTCTGGAAATAATACTGATTTTTTTATTCCTAAAAATTCTAATTCTCTTAAGATATCTTTTTTATACTCTTTAGATATTATTATTTTTCTTGCTGCTTCAACTGAAAAAGCTTTTTTCTTTATCTGATTATTAGCTTCTATTTTACCTTCTGTAGATTTATTAGAACAACATAAAAAAAGTCCTTGTTGAGCAACTATTCTATCATTATTTAATTTTGGATTTATTAAAATATACCTTTTATTTAATAAAGTATCTATTATATTTTCTTCAAATATAACCTTATCTTTTTCTAATATTTTTTTAAAGTCCTCTAATGTACCATTATCTTTTAAAAATGAAAAACTCGCCACTATTTCTCTAGAATTTAAATCAGTATCATGATTTTCTTCAAAAATATAAACTGCTCCATCTTCCTCTACTTCACCTTCACAAGAAAAATATAAAGCTACTAATGGATTAGTCGTTATATCTAATAGTCTTGTAGGAATTCCATAATGTTGCATCAAAACTAACTTTTCTAAATTATTCTTACAATTTATAAAATCTAAAGGTCTTCTATTTAAAACTTCTTGAATAAGTTGCTCTTCTTTTTCAATTAATAAATTTCTAAATAAACTACATTTTATTTCCCAATTTTTGCTAGCTTGTCCTCTATAATAAGTGTTTTTTATTGCAAGAATCTCTTGAGGCTCTTCATCAATATTTTTTATAAGCTCTTTATGCTTTAATACTAATTTGTAAAACTCTTCAACACTAGTTACTATATATTTATTAAAATCTTCCGACTCCTCATCTTTTATATATAAAAGATTTTCTTTAAATTCGGGATAGCTTTCAATATCCATTTTAACCTCCTATACCTCTAATTATATCTTAACCTCTCCACTCATAAGTTTAGGAAGAAGAGTGTCTCTGATTTCTGTTAGAGATTTTATTTCTTCTATATTATTTTTTATATTACCTAATATTTTCGAAATAGATTCAGAAAATTTTAAAATTACCTCAATTTTAGGTAATGAATTTTTGTATCTTTTTAAGTCTCCCATCCTTATTCCTTTCTGAACACTTCCGCTAGCTAGTGAAAGAGAATACTCTTGAAATGGTTTGCTTAATGCAAGTAAATATAAAAATTCAGAGGTTATAAAACTATTAGCTCTAATTGTAAAAATAGATTCACTTATATTCCAATTCATAGGTTCTTTATCTATATAAAAAACTTTTCCTATTGTCCCAATTCCTGAAAATAAGATATCTCCTATTTTTAGATTTGATCGTTTATTAATTTTTTGTAGGGCATCAAGAGTTACTTTATCACATTTATCATCTAAAATTACATTATTATTATTCATATTTTTTATAGTAACATAAAAATTTTCTCCTTCTCCTAAAACAAAGTTTTTTCTTGGATTTAATCCAGTCGCAAATTTTTCTGTAATTTCATCTAACTCCTTTACTTCCCATCCCTCTGGAATCTCTCCAAGTTCACTATCTACCATTTTTCCACCACTACTTCTATATGGCTCTCCATTCTCATTTGGGAAATCAAAATCTATAAACCATCTTTTGAAAAAAATTTGTGCCATCTCTTCAAGAGTTTTATTCATCTCATTATTAATCTCTATTTTATCATCAAGAGCTGATAATATTGAGGCTATCTTTTCTTGAGTTTCTAGTGGTGGAAGAATAATATTTACTTTACTAAATTCTGTTCTTTTTATTCCCTGAACTGTAGTTCCACTTGCTTTAGAAAGAAGTTCGTGTTGACCTATGTTAGATTGCAAATAATACATCAAGTATTTATTTAAAAGCTTTTCTTTTTTTCCCCTCAAAGTTAATAATCTTTGAGCTACACACACGTCTTCTTTATTTAATTCCGCTATACACCCTAAAGGTGCTTCTGTTGTCATTAAAATATCGCCTTTTTTAGGAAACCCTCTAACCATAAATTTATCATAAGTCTCTTTAGATACATAATATGCATTAGAATAATCTATATAATTCATTTTAACTGATTTAGCACTAAGAGTTATGACTCCTGACTCTGCTTTTGTAGGCGTTTTCCCTCTATAATCTATTATTTTTTCTAAATTATCTTCTAAATTTTCAACAGACCAACCCAAAGGAATTTTTCCTAAAATTGTATTTTTTAATTTTTCCATATCTTTATTTCCCACCATTATATATCAAATCCTAACTTAGCTAAGTTAGCTCTTATCTCTTCTTCTAGGTGTCTACTCTTTTCAAATTGCACAGCTAGTTTTGCACTTAAATCTGCCATCTTTTCCTCGTAAGGGATTCCATCATCCTCTGCCTCTTCTATTCCTACATATCTTCCTGGAGTTAATATATATTCATGACCTTTTACCTCTTCAAGTGTTGCACTCTTACAGAAACCTTGAACATCTTGATACTCTCCCTCTTTAGAACCTCTCCACATATGGTAAGTATCAGCTATCTTTTGAATATCTTCAGGTGATAACTCTCTTAAACTTCTTTCAACAAGAGCACCCATTTTTCTAGCATCTATAAATAGAATCTCTCCATTTCTTTCTCTATGTTTAGGATTACTTTTGTTTCTATTTAAAAACCATATACAAGCTGGAATTCCAGTAGTTAAGAATAGTTTATCAGGAAGAGCTACAACACAATCTACTAAATCATCCTCTATCATATTTTTTCTAATCTCTCCCTCATTTGAAGTGTTAGATGATAGTGATCCATTTGCTAGAACTATTCCAGCTGTTCCATTTGGTGATAAATGATGTGCCATATGTTGTAGCCAAGCATAGTTAGCATTTCCCTCTGGAGGTGTACCATATTTCCATCTAGCATCTCCATCTAAAGATTCATGCCAGTAATCTTTTATATTAAATGGTGGATTAGCCATTATATAATCCATCTTCTTACCTTTGTGTTGGTCTTTTGAAAATGTATCAGCTGGTTCCTCTCCTAAATCAACCTCTATTCCTCTAATAGCTAAGTTCATCTTACATAGTTTCCAAGTAGTTCCATTACTCTCTTGTCCAAATACAGATATATCTCCAATTCTTCCTCTATGACTCTCTATAAACTTTTCAGATTGAACAAACATACCACCACTTCCACAAGCAGGGTCATATACTCTTCCCTTTGTAGGCTCTAAACATTGTACTATAGTTTTAACAATAGACTCTGGAGTATAGAATTGTCCTCCATTTTTTCCCTCTGAGTTAGCAAACTTTCCTAAGAAAAACTCATAAACTTGACCAAGAATATCTTGCCCTTTATCTGTTTTAGCTTGTAAGTTAATTCCACCAACTATATCTATTAACTCTCCTAGTTTTCCCTTATCTAAAAGAGAGTTTGAATATATTTTATATAAAACGTCCTTTAATGTTTTATTCTCTTTTTCAATAGAGTACATAGCCTCATCAATTTTTATTCCAATTTCTGGAGTTTTTGCACTTTTAACTATCTCTGCCCATCTAGCCTCTTTAGGAACCCAGAAAATATTCTCTGCTGTATACTCATCTCTTTCCTCTTCGAAACCTTCTCCTTCTTCAACTAATTCATTATATTTGCTTTCAAATCTATCGCTTATATATTTTAAAAATACCAATCCTAGAACCACATATTTATACTCTGCTGGATCCATATTATTTCTTAATTTATCGCATGCTTTCCAAAGATTATCT
>JBOFVP010000162.1:0-2726 GCA_051653165.1 Clostridium sp. | reverse complement strand
ACCTTGGATTTTTACTTGTTGTTTTTTGATCTATTGAAATTGCTGGTGATAATCCTTCAATATAATCTACATCTGGCTTATTCATTTGTCCTAAAAACTGTCTTGCATATGCCGATAATGATTCAACATATCTTCTTTGACCTTCTGCATAAAGAGTATCAAATGCCAGTGATGACTTCCCTGACCCTGATAACCCTGTAAATACAACTAATTTATCTCTAGGGATTTCTAAATCTACATTTTTTAAATTATGTACTTTAGCACCCTTAATTATTATTTTATCCTTCATTTCTGACTCCTTAAAATTAATATATTAGCATTTTTATTTATGTTCAAGGTAAGACAGAGATAACTTTAATAAAAATACCTTTATATTATTTTTTCTTAGTATAATATTTTTAACCTCGAACATTTGTTTTATAAGTTAATTTTAAATTTATTGCTATGATTTGTCAAATATAATTGTATAATTTATGGTAAAAGCGTAACTTCCCAGTTACGCCATCATTCTATTTCTTTAGGTTTTCAATTATATCTCTAAGTTCTGCAGCTCTCTCAAACTGTAGATTCTTTGCTGCATCCATCATTTCATCTGTGTATTTTTTAATTAACTTCTTCTTTTCAGTAGAGGTTAACTTTTTGCTATCATCTTTTACCTTATATTCAGTTGCCTCTTCTGCAACCTTTGTAGCTTCTATAATGTCTCTTACTTCCTTTACTATAGTTTGAGGAATTATTCCATGTTCCTCATTATACTTAGTCTGAATCTCTCTTCTTCTATTAGTTTCTGTAATAGCTCTATCCATTGATCCAGTAATGTTGTCTGCATACATTATTACTTTTGAATCTGCATTTCTTGCTGCTCTTCCTATAGTTTGAATTAATGATGTTTCACTTCTTAAGAAACCTTCTTTATCTGCATCTAATATAGCAACCAATGCTACTTCTGGAATATCCAGACCTTCTCTTAAAAGATTAATCCCAACTAAAACATCATGTTCACCAGTTCTTAATTCCTTTAATATCTTCATTCTTTCCATTGTATCTATATCTGAATGCATATATGTTGTTTTAATTCCAAGTTCTTTTAGATACTTTGTTAAGTCCTCTGCCATTTTTTTTGTTAATGTTGTAATTAGTGTTCTAAATCCTTTTTCTGTTGTTTTTATAATTTCTCCATATAAATCATCTATTTGTCCTGTTACTGGACGTATTTCTATTTCTGGATCTATTAACCCTGTCGGTCTTATTATTTGTTCAGCAGTTTCTTTAGTGTTCTCTAATTCATACTTTGCTGGAGTTGCACTTACAAATACTAATTGATTAATTTTTTTCTCAAACTCATCAAATTTTAATGGCCTATTATCATAAGCACATGGGAGTCTAAATCCAAACTCTACTAAGCTATCTTTTCTCGATCTGTCTCCTGCATACATTGCTCTTACCTGTGGAATAGTAACATGACTTTCGTCTACAAACATTAAGAAATCTTCTGGAAAATAATCTATTAATGTTTTAGGTGGCGTTCCTGGTGCTCTTCCGTCTAAAATTCTTGAATAGTTTTCTACACCACTACAATATCCCATCTCTCTCATCATTTCTATATCATAATTTGTTCTCTGACGAAGCCTTTGTGCCTCTAATAATTTATCTTGTGAATTTAAATTTCTTAATTGATCTTCTAGTTCTCCTTCAATAGTTCCTATCGCTCTTTCCATTGTCTCATATGAAGTGGCAAAGTGGGATGCAGGAAATATTGATACATGATTTCTATCTCCTATTATTTTACCTGTAAGAACGTCAAACTCTCTAATTCTTTCTATCTCATCACCAAAAAATTCTACCCTAATTCCCTGACTAGATGATGATACTGGGATTATGTCTAAGGAATCTCCTCTAACTCTAAAGGTTCCTCTTGAAAAATCTATATCATTTCTTTCATATTGTATTTCTATTAATTTTTTTATTATCTCATCTCGTTCTTTTTCCATGCCCACTCTTAAGCTAATTGTTAGCTTTTTATACTCATCTGGATTACCTAGTCCATATATACAAGAAACTGATGCAACAATAATTACGTCTCTTCTTTCAAATAACGCTGATGTTGCTGAATGTCTAAGCTTATCTATTTCATCATTAATAGATGCATCTTTCTCTATGAATGTGTCAGTCTGAGGAACGTATGCTTCTGGTTGATAGTAATCATAGTATGATACAAAATATTCTACTATATTATCTGGAAAAAACTCTTTAAATTCTGCACATAATTGTGCTGCTAAGGTTTTATTATGTGCTAATACTAATGTAGGCCTTTGTAGCCTTTCTATTATATTTGCCATTGTAAAAGTTTTCCCGGAACCTGTTACACCTAATAATGTCTGAAACTTATTCTTATTATTTATTGATTTTACAAGCTTATCTATAGCCTGTGGTTGATCTCCCATTGGCTTAAATTTTGATTTTATTTTAAAGTCGCCCATACTTTACCTCCTTTTATGAAAATAAGGAAGTGACATCACCCCCTATCTATTATCATTTTTCTCTTTTATACTCTGTATTATATCCTTAAATTTATCACTTTTTATTTCAATAGTCTCATTATTTGAGATTAATCTAGGTACTAATAAAAATCCTATTTTTTTAGCTCCACTATGTGTAAATGAAACCTCTTTTACTTCTCCACCTGACTTCATAACTAAGAAGTTTGCTTGACCAAGATTTGATTT
>JBOFVP010000161.1:0-2461 GCA_051653165.1 Clostridium sp. | reverse complement strand
CCCTGCAATATTAATAGCATCATCAGAAAGAGCAACTAAAGAATTAAACTGGAAACCAAAATATAACTCTTTAGAAACAATAATAGAAACTGCTTGGAACTGGCATAAAAACCACCCACAAGGGTACCAAAGTTAGTTTTAGTTAGCTTTTTATTAATCAATAAGTAAAAAAAGGTAGTATAACTCATCTAACATGATAATACTACCTTTAAAATATCTATAGTTATTTAACTGCCTTTAATTTGGCAATATCATTCTAATTTTTTGCAGTTGCCTCTTCTACAAAGCACAAATCTTTCTTTATACTTGTAATATCTTCAGCACTTCTAGTTACTTGATCATATGTTATATCAATCTTCTTTTCTATTCTATCCAACTTCTCATTTGCTTTCTTTTGCTCATCCTTTATCCCTACAAGATCCTGTTGCATAGATTTTAAAATTTCTAATATCTCTTTTTCCACTATAGTACCTCCTTACTATTACAATTAATCAACTACACTTCATTATATCCAAATTTTAATATCTTATTCTTCATTATAATTTTCCCTTACTTTAATTAAAACTACTTTTTCTTTTTTTCTAAGCTTTGTTTAAAATAATTAAAATCTTTCTGAGAATTAATATAAATTCTCTTTATTTCATAAATTCCATTAGTCTTGTCCATAATATCTTCCTTAGTAGTAAAGGCAATCTTATAACCAGCATCCTTAACAGCCCTTAAGGTATCTTCATTATAATCACCAAAAGGATAAGATATAGCATAAACTTCTTTTGCTAAAATATTCTCTAAAGTTTCCTTAGAATTCTTAATTTCCTTAAGTTGTTCCTCATAAGATAAAGAATTTAAATGTGGATGAGAAATAGTATGACTCATAATTTCAATATTATTATCAGATAACTCCCTCATTTGCTCCTCAGTTAAAGACCCACCATCACTAATTCTATTTGTTTGCATAAAGATAGTCGCTGGAACATTAAGCTCCTTAAGAATTGGATATGCATTTAAATAATTATCAATATATCCATCATCTAAAGTAATCACAACACATTTCTTTGGAATCTTCTTTCCTTCAGTCATATAACTATAAAGTTGAGATAACTTAAGTGGAGTATATCCACTATCTAAAAGGTATTGAATTTGCTGTCTAAATTTATCCTGATGTAATATTAAGCTATTAACCTCATTAGAATTAATTGCATGATAATATAAAATAGGAATTGATAAATTCTCATCAGTTAACTCAAGCCCTTCTGGAAATTCAGGTTTAACAACAGGCTTAACCTGTTCAACCTCTTCTTCTGTACTAACATCATTATCAGAGTTCGGACCAGTAAAGTAGTTATATGTACTAAATCCAATAGCTATACAAATAGCCAATGCTATAACTCCAAAAACAATAAATTTCTTTTTAGTTTCTTTTGTTTTTTTCATATTATTTTTTTTGCTCCCCTATTAGTTTTTTGAGATAAGAGTTATTTTAAGTAAGATTTTAAGTAAGAGGTAAGAGTGAAGAGTTGTGGTTGAAATCCCTACAGGATTTCTTAAAATATATAAATCAAAGAAACTCTCCGAGTTTCCTCCTCCACTTTTCACTTTTCACTTTTCTCTTTTCTCTCGATCTACTGTAATTATTTTACATTTATTTTAGAAATATTTCAATAAAAGTAGTAATATTTAATATAAAGTTCATTAATTTTTTTTTAAAATTGTTCTTTCCTTACCAAATAACTTCGCCAGCCTTATAACACTCTAGGTGATATTCAGGTGTATCATAATAGAATGATGAATTATAGTTATCCATTACTTTTTCTATCCAAGAATTATAGATCTCAAATAATATATCAATAACATCATCATTATTTGAATAACTATCATTTTTTAAATTCAATATTAATCTCGCATATATTTCTCCAATTTCCCAGTATGTTGGGACTTTATATCTGCAACGTTGGATTTTATCATAACCCAAAGTGGTTGAAATCCCCACTGGATTTCTTAAATCCAATTTATAAAGAAACTCTCCGAGTTTCCTCCTTCACTCTTCTCTTTTCTCTTTTCTCTATTCACTTATAAAAAGTAAGAGGTAAGAGTGAAGAGTTAAGAGTTATGGTTGAAATCCCACGGGATTTCTTAAATTCAATTCAAAAGAAACTCTTCGAGTTTCCTCCTCCACTTTTCACTATTCACTTTTCTCTATTCACTTTTCTCTCTTCCTTCTTCCTTCTTCCCTATCCACAACACTTCTTATACTTTTTACCACTTCCACAAGGACACGGATCATTTCTTCCAACCTTATCGCTACCTTCACAAGCAACTTCAAGTTCATTAACCTTTAAACCACCATGTAATGTGTATAATTCATTAGGGGTAAACCCTCTGTTAACCCACATTCTTGTATGATTTCTAGCCTTTGAAATTCTCTTTATGAACTCTTCAATATCCTTAATCTTCTCAGTAC
>JBOFVP010000160.1:0-9466 GCA_051653165.1 Clostridium sp. | reverse complement strand
CAATGAGGTTTACTAATTATTTGTTCGGTTTTGTTCGACAAAAAATATTAGGGATTTTCCACCTAAAAGAGTGTAATTATTACTTCTTGATAGAGCCTTGTTATTATCTAGTTTACTTTATATTAGCACTTTTGGTGTATAAAATTTATATTAAGTATAGCAAAATATTTGACTTATTTTGATACAATAAAAGGAAAATATATGGTAAAACAATCTATAGATAATATTAAAATGGAGATATTTATGGTACGGTTCTGCGTGACTACTCTAAATGAGGTTTTACCATTTTATTCTTATGTATATTCTATAACCAATTATGATATAATTTAAAAGTGATATTTGAAATACCGTAGAGGATGGCTTAAATAGAGTAAGATAGATATAGGATAGTTAGTATAATAACTAATAAATCCTATATCTTTTTTTATATAATATAAACACTAAATAAAGTTTATATAAATAGTATAGTAAGTTTAGTATAAGATAAGAAAGATAGGTTAAACTAAATCTAAAGAAGGTGAACAACAGATGAAAGTACAAGAAGTAAAGCTAGAGAATAATCAAAGAAGATATTTGTTAGTTGGTGATGACGGATTACCAATAATACCAGTAGCAAGATATTTAAAATATATAGATAATAGAGAGAAGAGTTTTAACACTCAAAAGACTTACTGCTACTCATTAAAACTATATTTTGAATATCTAAAAGAGATAAATGTAGATTATAGGGTTATTAATATAAATATACTATCTGACTTTGTAGGGTGGCTTAGAAATCCATATGAAAGTGATAAGGTAGTTACCATAAAACCAACTAAAGCAAAGAGAACAGAAAAAACAGTTAACTTAACTATTACAGTTGTAACAAACTTCTATGATTATTTGTATAGAACCGAAGAAATAGATAATGATATGGTTGATAAACTTATGAAACAAGTATTTACTGGTGGTAACAGACATTACAAGGATTTTCTGTATCATGTAAACAAAGATAAACCTTCAAGTAAAAATATATTAAAAATAAAAGAACCAAGACGTAAGGTTAAAGTTCTAACAAAAGAAGAAATGCAAAAGGTATATAATTTAACAACTAATATTAGAGATGAATTTTTAATAAAGTTACTATATGAAACAGGACTCCGAATAGGCGAAGCCTTATCTTTATTTATAGAAGATATTATATTTGACCATGACAAAGGACATAGAATTAAGTTAGTTGACAGAGGCGAACTTTCCAATGGAGCAATGTTAAAAACAGGAGAAAGAGAAATACATATATCACAAGAATTGATAGATTTATTTGATGATTATGCTTATGATATTTTAGATGAATTAGAAATAGATACTAATTTTATTTTTGTAAAATTAAGAGGTGCAAATAAAGGTAAACCTTTGGAATATCAAGATGTTAGTGATTTATTTAAAAGACTAAAAAAGAAAACTGGAATAGATGTTCACGCACATCTTTTAAGACATACTCACGCTACTATATATTATCAAACTACCAAAGATATAAAACAAGTACAGGAGCGTTTAGGACACGCTCAAATACAAACTACTATGAATATGTACTTACATCCTTCTGACGAAGACATAAGGGCTAATTGGGAGATAGCACAACCATCATTTAAGATAACAAAGGGAGGAACTAATGAGAAATAATGTAACAAGCATTTTTAAACAAGATACAATAAATAACTCTAATGATAAAATAACTGAAACACTATATAAGTATACCGAAAAGGTAGTGAATAAAGACAAAACAGTAACATATATAGACATACCAACAAGTTATTTTTTAGAAAATAATAAATGGAATTTGTCTTTCTTTGAAAATGTAACTCAATTTAATGAAGAATCACGCAGTATTAATACATCAACTAAAAATATAATAGATTTTTCATTTAGTAATGAAAATATCAACCGTGAGATGAAGTTTATTGTTTATAATAAATTATTTAAAGATGAATGGAATTTAAAAACATTAGTATCAACTCAAAAGCATAATTTCACAAGGTTAAGTAAGTTTATAAACGAAAAATTTCCTAGGGTAGATTCAATTTTAGATTTAGATATTGAAAAGGCAAATGTGATGTGGATAGATTGGTTAGCATCTAATAGCATAAAGGTAACACGACAATATATTGTTAACAGTAGAAATGCAAGTAAAACATGTAATTCTAATACCTATAACGCAAATTTTTTAAACTTTATTTACAAAACATTAAAAGAACTTCTTAACAACATTGATGAATGGGAGAAAGATATTTGGGATATTAGAAAATTAGAAAAGTATGGATTGAGCTATAATAAATCTGTTGATTCTTATAATATAAAATTTAATAAAATAAAAAACATTCCTTTAAAAATAGCTGTTAAAAGATATATCAAACAAAGATTGCTATCAAAAAATAAATTTTCTTTAGGGACAGCAGCTAAATATATGCAATATATTCCTAAATTTTTAAACTTCATATGCGACTTAGAACCTTCTTGGAACGATTTAAACGACTTAGAGAGATATCATATAGAGGAGTATTTAGAGTGGTTAAGCATTTATACTAAAGAACATAAAATTATTAATGATAAAGAATATATAAATAGTTGTATAACAACTGTTCAAAAGTTTTTATCTGATATTCAACTAAGAGAGTATGATGTTGCTCCTTCAAAAAATATCAGAGTTCTAGTGTTTCCAGAAGATAAACCTAAAATTCCCAAAATATCTAATGAAAAAATAGATTATATTCCAGATTTTATCCTAGAGCAATTGTTTTGTAAAATAAATAATCTTCATAATGAAGTTACTCCAGTAGTTTATACAATGTTTAAAACTGGTCTAAGAATATCAGATGTTTTAGGACTAAAGCAATCCTGTTTAGTTAAATTAAATAATACATTTTGGATAGAAACTGATATTGAGAAAACTTACGTAAAAGGTCATAGAATACCAATAGATGATGAAATAGCTAATATGTTAGCTGTACTAATTGATAGTTCAAATAAGTACAGTAATGAGGATAACAATCCAGAAAACTATATATTCGTTAGATATAACGGTTCAAGAAAAGGAAAACCTTATAGCAGGGGTTGGATTTTAGATAAGCTTAATTTATTTTCTGAAACTTTTGATATAAGAGATGAAAGTGGAAATGTATATCGCTTTAAAAATCACTCTTTTAGACATACCTATGCTATAAAATTACTTAATGGAGGAGCAGATATTTTAACTGTTCAAGAATTATTAGCTCACGCTTCGCCTGAAATGACTATGAGGTATGCTAAACTACTTGATGATACTAAAAGAAAAGTATTTGATAATGCAGTAAAGCAAGGAATATTTAGTTTTGATGAAAGCGATAAATTGAAAGAAGAAAATGATGGTGAAATTCCTTCTGACATTATAGATATGCTATATACCAATCATAAGTTGAATGCTCTTGATACACCTTATGGTACTTGTATGCAAAGGAAAAATGGAAAGTGTAGTTACGCTAAACAGCCCCCTTGTTTAACTTGTAATAACGGAAGTCCTTGTAAGGACTTATGTGTTGGAGCATTTGAAGGTGATACAGTTAAGTATGAAATACTAATAAATTCAACTAAAACTATGATTGAAAATGCTAAAATATATAACAGAGATGAAATGGTAAGTGAAAATGAAGAGTTACTAAATTTATATCAAGATATTTATTCAAAAATATCACAAGGAAGTATGATTTACAGTAGATTAGATAAGTTAAAAAAGAAGGTGGATTAAGTGAGTAATTATAACCGTACAGAGCATTTAAAAGAGTTACATAGCAAACGTAAAGCTCTAACTCAAGAAAAGGTAGATATAGCAATACAAAGTCTTATAAAAGCTCAAAAATCTATTAACTTCAATAGTGTTGCAAGTGAAAGTGGAATAACTAAAAAAACTCTCTATGATAATAAGGATATTAGGGAACGTATAGAAACTCTTAGACACCAACAATCACAAGTACCTACTCCATCACAAGTTAAAAGAGAAATGAATGATACTAATAAGGACGCCATTATAGCAAGTTTAAAAAGAAAAATAAAAAGACTGGAAGAAGAAAACAAAGAATTAAAAGAACAGGTAAAAATTAATTATGCTGATATATATAAGCAATTATAGGAATGTGAAACTTCACATTCCTATAATTTTACTTTAACATACTATATATGTATAATATATTAAAGTTTAGTTTTTAGTTATTTTTTAAAAATTTACTCTTGATAAGCCATCTACGGTGGTTGTACGTATTCCACCTTGGGCTATTGATGATTTTCATCTTAGCTTAAGGGGGTGGTATTGGATATGATACTTACTTTATTAATTGTTTTGATATTTTTATTAATAATTATAATAAAGGCTTTAAGTTCAAAAACTAAACTTTTAGAATTTGAACTCAACATAGGTATTAAATGTTTTAAATTAAGTTTTAAAACAAATGAAAAAAGCACTCCATCCAACCAAGATCAGTAGTGCTTTTTCTTAAGATTTTATTTAATTTTAAATAAATCTAACCAATAGTCCTAAAACTAAAAACGTTCTAAGGATTGCTTAGTGCTACCAACACTAAGCTTTTCTTATTTATATTATATCAAATTCTTATAAAAAATAAACATAAATATTTTTTTAATCTTTGTTCCCCTATAATATCTATTTATAGTGTAGTTGAAAGTTCAAACTTCACCACTTAATATTTCGTTGCTCCATCTTTTCTATATACTTTGAAAATAACTCTATTTCAATCTCTTCATTATAGTCATTATCTATAGCAATGAGATATTCATATCTTGCTATATTTCCGTTTTTACCCGACTCATTTGATGGTGCTGTCATAAATCCTGTAAAGCTTGAGCTAAATTCTACTGGTTTTTCTAAATATTCTTTTGTTAAAAAGTGTAGCTGTGAATTATCTGGAGTTTCATATTCTATTGTTAACATTAGCTTTCCTTTTGGACATGTTTCTTGTAGTGTTCTTTTGTAATCTTTTATTACTTGATTTTTATCATCATTACTCAAGTTTTCATTGTTTTTAATTTTTTCAAAGCTTTCTAATGCTTGCTCCCACAAATCCACCTTAGTTACTGCATTTATATAAAAGTACTCTTCTTCTCCATATTTATTTCTATATTTAATAGTCTTACCTTTTTCACATTCCCCTACTTTTACTTTAAACTTATACGTTATAAGCTCTTCATAACACCTTCTATCAACATCCATATTTATCTCTAAAGGCTTATCTATATTAATCATTGGAAACAACTGTCCAAATTCTGAATCATAGGATGTTATAATTATATTCCTTGTTTCTGTATCTTCTATAACCATGTCTAATAAACATAAATCTAAAAAGTGTTTAATCACTTCCTTATCTATAAAATCAATTCTACTTGCACTTGATCCACCTATATTAATTTTATGACCTTGAATTTCTATGCTTCTAATTGGTATGTGAACTGAATCTAAACTTCTTGAATTATTGTGTATTAAAAACTCTCTATTATTTTTAAACTCATTTATTCTTCCTTCAGCATCTTCTTTAAAATCACCAATAGTCAGTGTCCATAATCTATTAAAGTCATTATCTGCACTAAAAGTAAGTAGTGTTATTTCTTTCCCTTGAACATTAAAAGCTTTGTTTATTATAATCTCACTTTTCTTTTTGTATAATGATTCTTTGAAATCATCAAATCTCATAATCTCAACTCCCTTACTTACTATTATATTTAATTAAAGACAAACTCTATTCTTAAGCTATTTGTCTTTCACATCAAATTTATTATAACATAATTTGTAAGTTTCAACCTGCTTATGATAGGTTATTTTCAACAGTAAAAATAGCCTTAGTTAAGTTATATCAATATCTAAGGCAATAAACCTCATTTATTTGTGATACGGTTCACCACACCGTAAGTAAAAAAGTTTAGAATTTACTATATATAATATAATTAATATTATTTCAAATTTTAATTGTATTTTATTGCAAAAAGGCAACTAGTAAGACTTTTATTATTTCACTAGCTACTTAATTAATATACTTTAATAGAAAAACTTATTTTTATTTCTTCTACTCTAAACAAGTGATATGTTACTTATTTAATCACTACTGGATTTTTCATCTTTATAGATGCTTTAAACAACTCCTCTAGTACCACTATAGAAATTATATCTTCTGAAGTTAGTGTTCTTCTATGCACATATAACTCTTTTGGAAAATAAGCTAACTTAGTATACCAATCCATACTTTTAATAGGATTTCCTGAAAGATAAGTCTTACCAGTTGCTACATCAGTAAATGTCACCTTATAAATTTCTTTATTTTCATTCTTAATTACATCTACCTTTTGTGTAAACTTTATTGATTTAAACACTTCTTTATTAGTATCATCCTCCACATAAAAACCTTCCTTACATAACCCATAATAGTATGCTCCACCGTGGGAATAAAACCATCTTCTTTGGGTATCTATAATATCTCCAAAACCTTTATCTGTACCTACTTCCAATAGGAATATACCATATATGCTATTAAGTGCTTTCTTTAACAGCTCTAATTCTTTCAATGCTTCTTCAGCTTTATGAGGCGATAACTTCCAATACTTAAACAAATTGCAAACTTCTGGTACATTCTCTTCTCCTACCTTTTCTATTATCCCCCATAAACCACTTGCCCCACTCACATTGCCTATTCTATTTTGATAGTAGTTAAAATTTTGATGATTACAGGCGGTATTAGACCACTTGCGATACAGATGATATATTTCATCACTAACTTCTTCTTTAATATCATATATCCCATCTAATACCTCTATTAATTCTATATCAAAAGGAGGTGGCTTTACCTTTCCTTCCTTTATACAGTTACATTGTACATACGCATCTATTCCCATATTTATCCTCCCCTTCTTTACTCTTTATCCCACAAAGTTAAATCCCTCTCATAACCTTTTACTTATATAATCCAATGACCTTCTTTTGGTATTTCACATATTTCTCTATATTTCCTTAAAATATTACTTACAGTTAAAATTGCTAAAATATCAACTCCATACATGTTTTTTTCTGCATAGTAACATTCTTTTGTAACCATTACTTTTTCTTTCTCTAACAAATCATCTGGGGCTATATAATCAAATGCAAACAATAGTATTTCAATACGACAATAATATGAACGTGCAATTTCTTTATCATATGCAAAACTAAATTGTACCATGAATATCAATAAATAGCTTTATCATTTTGAATAGCTACCAACCTATATACCGCCTCTAATCCTCTACTCATAACTCCTCCAATATATTAAATTAAAACATATTAACAAACACATTATTCTATTTATGTAATAATTTTACACTATCATCTCAAAAATAAAAAGAAACCTTCCAGCTTCCTGTTAAATGTTCTAAGCACATCTAATAATTTTGGTTCTCCACAGATACGCTTCACCGCACCGTAAGTAAAAAATTTCAGACTTTCCCTTATACAATATAATTAATAGAATTTCAAATTCAAGTTATAATTATTCTTTTTTATGAAAATAGGATAGGTCAAACCTATCCTAACAATTCCTATCTCTTAAATCTTTAATTTCTTCTATATCTAATCCTGTTTTTAATGCTATGGTTTCATTATCTAAAACATCTAATAAATTTCTAGCTATTTCTACTGCTTTCCTTTCTTCTGCCGAACTAATCATATTAGCTCTTTCATGTAACGACCTTTCTCTCTCATAGTAAATCCTCATTGCTTCCTCATCACTACTCAAGTATTCGATTTTTTGTTCAGCTTTCTCTATATCTTCCCATAAGTGAAATGATGATTGATAATTTTCTGTCCCTAAAAATTCAAAATCTAAGATATTAATTCTCATACACATACAACAATTTTTTTATACGTTTAATAAACTCTATTCGTATATTCTCTGGAGCTAAACATTCACATTTATCTCCAAATCCCATTAATATATTATATCCTAAATCATCAGCTACAAAAGGAAAGTAAACTATAAACTTATCCTCTCCATAAGCATGCACATTATCTTCTCCACATCTTTCAATCATTTGTTCTCTCAAAGACCAATCAACTAAAAGCTTAATTGTAATAAGCCTTTTATCTATCCATCCACTTCCATCTAATGGTTTTGATTTAAACTCCCTCGGTATAAATATTGATTCTAATACTTCAAGATTTGATATTCTAGATAATTTAAATACTCTAAAATCCTCTTTTAAGGTACAGTACCCTTGCAAATACCAGTTGTTCTCCTTCAATATTAATTTATAAGGTTCTATACAACGCTTATCTCTATTTCTATTAACACCATAATAATCAAATTGTAAATGTCTATTATCATTTAAGGCATTTTTCACTTTATCTATATTAGATTGAAAACTCTTATTTCCCATCCAAGTAGTTAGATCAATAGTTATTTGGTTTGACTTTAATTCTATGTCTTTAAACTTTTCCTTTGGAAGCAGGCTTTTAACCTTTTCTAATGTTCCTATAATCTCTTTATTTGATAGAGTTGTTGAAACACTAGATAAGCCCATAAGAATTGTTGAAATATCTGATGTGGTAAAAAGCTTCTTATGAACCTTGTATTCTTCCATTATTGAAATGCCACCATTAACTCCATTATATGTTGTTATTGGTATTCCAGCTAAGGATATGGTTTCTATATCTCTATAAATGGTTCTTGTACTAACCTCAAACATTTCGGCTAATTTTATTGCACTTACTCTTTCATTGTTTAGTAAAACCATAATAATTGATATTAATCTATCTATCTTCATTTTTCTTTCCCCTTATTTTTAAATGATGACATACTGTTGTCAAATTTTATGTGATATATTTATCTTGTTAGTAACAATATATAAAATATGGAGGTTATTGTAAATGGATTTTTTAAAAGAATTTAATAGGATTATGTTATCTCAAAAAGAATTAGCTCTAGCTACTAGTGTAGATAATATTCCAAATGTTAGGATTGTAAACTTTTATTACAACATTTCAAAGAAGGGAATTGTATACTTTTCAACTTTTTCTGATAATCTAAAGGTTAAAGAGTTTGAGCAAAACAATGTAGTAGCTTTTACTACTATACCATCAAAGGAAACTGAACATATCAGAGTTAACAAGGCAACTATTCAAAAAAGTAATTTATCTATATTTGACTTAAGTAATGAATTTATTAAAAAAATTCCTGATTATGAAACTACAATAGTTGAAGCTGGTGAATATTTATCTCTTTATGAAATTCACTTTAATCAAGCTACTGTTACATTAGATTATACTCAAAGTGATATTATAACTTTATAGTATGGTATTAAATAATCCAAAGATAATTAAAATATCTTTGGATTATTCATATTACTTATCAAGTGATTCTTATAGAAAAAATCTCAAAAAAATAGTAGTCCCGACTGCAATTGGATGCTACTAATTTTTTTA
>JBOFVP010000159.1:0-1714 GCA_051653165.1 Clostridium sp. | reverse complement strand
AGAATGTATAACTAAAAAGTTTGTTAATGATAAGTATAGACGGGCTGAATTTAAATGCTATTCTAATGAATATGGCGACAACGTAAAAATAATTATTGAAAGAGGTTTTAATAATGAATTAATAGCGAAAAGAAAGGTTGTTAAACTAGAGAAATATTCATATGGTGGTTATGGCTTCACTCCTAGAGAAGAGAGAATAAGAGAAATTGAAACAAATGAAGAGTTGATAAGATCCAATAATATTGAAGAAATTTATAATTTAATCAAACCTTTATATAAAAATATATATCTAAAAAATAATAGATTATGGAAAGGAAGAGAAAACAATGAGTTCAGTTAATGATAATAAAATTTTAAAACTAAAAGAAGAAATTAAGAAAAAGAAAGAGGAAATTTCAAAGACAAAAACATTAAAATATGTTACTAATGGTGTAATTACACTAGACGGGGAAGTTTATAATCTAAATGTAAAACCAACTAATGATTTATTGTTATTGTTAAGCAAGTTAGCTGCTTATAAAAATAGTGTTATAGAATTTGATTTAGGTGAATTGATTATAGGTGGATATACTATTTCTGAATGGATTGAGGATATAGTTGCTAGAATCAAGTTTAACAAAGTTAAAGAAGAAGAAACAAAGCTAAAATCTATGGAACAACTACTAGACAGAAGATTATCTGAGGAGAAGAAAATAGAAATAGAACTAGATGAAATAGCAAATATGCTTAAATAAAATAATTAAAAACATAATTTTAATAACAAATTAATTAAAACAAAAGGATTGATTAAATGAAACTGAGTATAGAAAGTTTTATGGAATTAAGGTTGAGCTGCAATTGCTGTGGTTCAACCGAGTTCCAACTAAAAGAATTACTATTGCAAGAAGTTGAAGGTTGCACTTATTTGCATCATGAAGAAATCAAAAAAGGCATTGAAGTAATTTGCAACAAGTGTAAAACAGAAGATTATATAGACGGATTAACATTAAAAATAACAGCAGATAAAAGAGTAAAGGAGAATTAGAATGATTAGATACAATGCAAAAGAATTATCTCAAAGAATTTTAGATGAGGTAAAGAGGGAAATTACAAGAAACAAATATGATATAAGGTTAGTTATTATTCAAGCTAATGATGATAATAACAGCAACCTATACATAAACAACAAGATCAAACAATGTAATTATGTAAGAATAAAACCTACTCATATGAAATTAGATGAACACACCTCAACAGAGGATATAATTGAAATCATAAAGCACTTAAACGAAGATGATAATGTAACTGGAATATTAGTTCAATTACCTCTATATCCTCATTTAAACGAAGATAAGATATTAAATGCAATAGCAAGTGAGAAAGATGTAGATAACCTAACTCAATTAAATCTAGGAAGATTATACACAACAAATCACACTAAATATTTGCCATTAACACCCTTGGGAATAATTGAAATACTAAAAGATAATAAAATTGAGTTAAAAGGCAAAAAGGCAACAGTAATAGGCAGAAGTGTTATAAGTGGGAAATCAATGGCACTTGCTTTATTAAATGAGGATTGTACAGTAACTATATGTCATTCTAAAACAGAAAACTTAAAAGAGATATGTAAAGAGAGTGATATATTAGTTGCTTGTATAGGAAAGCAAGTGGTTGATAGTAGCTACATAAAAGATGGTTCAATAATTTGTAATATTGGTTATGATTTTGTTAA
>JBOFVP010000158.1:0-39610 GCA_051653165.1 Clostridium sp. | reverse complement strand
CTTCCATTAAATATGGTTTTAACAAGTTTGATGCATCTAATGATCCTGCACTCAATGCACCTGCCCCTACTATATTGTGAATTTCATCAATATATAAAATTGGATTTTCGAGAGACTTAATCTCTTCTAAAAGATTCTTCATTCTCTCTTCAAAATCTCCTCTATATTTTGTACCTGCAAGCATACCACCTAAATCTAATGATAATACTTGTGCATTTTGCAATTTATTTGGAATCTTGCCTTCTATAATTAAATCACATAAGGCTAATATAATAGAAGTCTTTCCTACACCTGCTTCCCCAACATGAATTGGGTTGTTTTTATGTTTTCTGCATAATATTTGAATAGTCCTATTTAATATATCTTCTCTTCCAACAATTTGCTCTTTATTATCTTCTTTTCTTAATTCTATCAAATTTTGTGTATACTTTTCTATAAAACTTTCTTTAACTTCTTCATGTACCTCTTTATCAACTGAATGCGTTAAATAATATAAAAGTTCACCTCTATTTACATTTGATAGTTGCATAAAATATGCCGCATAACATTCTTCCATGCTAAACATTGTAGCTAACACATGTGTAATATCTATTTTATCTCTTCCACTAGCTTCACTCTGTTTTGATGCATATAAGAATAATGTCTTAAACATTAAACTTTCTTCAATATCACAATTTTCAACTATATCAACATTTTCCTCTATGTAACTTATTAATTCCTCTTTTAGTAACTCAATATTCCCACCTGAATTAATAATCGCTTTGCTAACCAATTCATCTTCACAAGCACAAAGTAAGAAATGCTCTGGCGTAATAAATTCATGCGAGTTTTCTTCTGCTAAGCTATAACAATCTAGTATAATTTTTTGTAAATCATTTTCAAAATTCATCTTTACTCCTCTTCAATAGTTAACTTAAATGGGAATCCTTCTTCCCTAGCTAACTTCATTCCTTTATTAATTTTTGAATATGCTATATCGTAGGAATATACTCCTGCAATCCCCTTACCTTTATCGTGTACGTCTAGCATTATTTTATTGGACTCTTCAAAACTCTTGTTAAATATATCCATTAGTATTGCAACCACAAATTCCATAGTTGTAAAATCATCATTATGCATTAAGACCTTATATTTTTTGGGTTTCTTTATCTTTATATCTATTTTTTCAATAGTATGAACATTGCTTTCCATTTCATATCCTCCTTTTAATATATATATTATATATATATATTAATTAACAAATTACATTTTACATTATCATTACAATATATTTTAAAGTTCTATAGAATAATAAGCTGTTTAGCTTAATCTAAACAGCTTATTATCTTATATTCTTACTATAAAAGTTAAATAATAAAATACCACTAAACTAGAAAATATTATAGAATCAAATCTATCTAATATTCCACCATGTCCTGGTATTAAATTACTATAGTCTTTAATACCAACATATCTTTTAATAGATGATGCAACCAAATCTCCAAATTGACTAATTGCTCCACATAAAGTTCCTATAAGAACAAAGTGTATTGTATCTACTGGAGTATATTTTGATACTATAAGTCCAAAAACACCACAACCTATTGCAGCACCAAGCATTCCTCCAAGAGATCCCTCCACTGTTTTTTTAGGACTAACTTCTGGACATAACTTAGTCTTACCAAACATTCTTCCTGCATAGTATGCTGATGTATCAGTTAACCATGAACCTATAAATATTAACCATACTAAATATGCTCCACCTATTTTTTCATTAACAAGATACATAAAACTAAACATTACACCTACATATATAAACCCTAATATTGATAATGCCACATCTATAAAGTTATACTTTAAATTTACCACTGGAATAATAAGTAGTATAAATGTAGCCAAAACAATTAAATACATTAAATATTCGAAATTTAAATCCATTAAATAATAAGTAATCAGTAACCCGTACCCAACTATAGGTACTGGCTTAAACTGTTTAACCTTTAGTGCATTATAAAATTCTCTTAATCCAATTAAAGATATTACAAATGTAAACCCCTTTAACCAAATTCCACCTAAAAATATAAAAATGATAAATGGGGCTATCATTGCAGCACCTAAGTATCTGTTATCTGATTTCATAACATTTCACTCCTTGAGTTTATTTTAGCCCACCAAATCTTCTCGAACGTCCTTGGAAGTCTGAAATTGCTTTTCTTAAATGCTCTTCTTTAAAATCTGGCCAATTTATATTAGAATACCAAAACTCTGAATAAGCACATTGCCATAACAGAAAATTACTTATTCTTTGTTCTCCTGAAGGTCTTATAATAATATCTGGATCTGGTATACCTTTAGTATATAGATAATTCTCTATAACGCTTTCATCAATGCTATCTATATTTAAATTACCACTCCTAACTTCTTTGCATATATTTTGAATTGCATAAACTAGTTCATCTCTTCCACCATAATTCAATGCCACATTAACAGTAAGAGTTGTATTATTTTTAGTTTTTTCTGTAGCTCTCCTAATTTCTTTTTGACACTCTAATGGTAGCCTAGTCAAATTACCTAAAACCTGAATTCTAATATTATTTTCATCTAAAGAATCAATTTCTTTGTTAAGAAATTCTACTAGTAACTTCATTAGTGCATTTACTTCATCTACTGGTCTTTTCCAATTTTCTGTTGAAAAAGCATATAAAGTTAAATATTTAACACCTATATTAACACTTTCTTCTATTACTCTTCTAATAGTTTCGACTCCAGCTTTATGCCCCATAGTTCTTGGTAACATTTTTTCCTTAGCCCATCTTCCATTTCCGTCCATTATAATAGCAATATGTTCTGGAATTCTATCCATATCTATTTTTATATCTTCATCTTTCCCTTTTGAACCTTTAAATAGCTTTATCATAGTTTTCCTCCTTATTCTTTTAAGGAAAAAACCTGCAAAATGCAGGTTTTTAATTATATTGACATAATTTCCTTTTCTTTTGCTGCTATTATAACATCTATCTCTTTAACGAAAGTATCAACTTTCTTTTGAACATCATCTTCAGCTTTCTTTAAATCATCTTCTGATAGATCTGCATCCTTTTTTAAAGCTTTAATCTTATCATTAGCATCTCTTCTTATTGATCTTATAGCAACTTTAGCATCCTCACCAGTTTTCTTAACATTTTTTACAAGATTTTTTCTTGTCTCTTCCGTTAATTCAGGAACTATTAATCTAATTACTGATCCATCATTTGAAGGATTAATTCCTAAATCTGACTTAAGTAATGCTTTATCTATTTCCTTTAGTAATGATTTTTCCCATGGTGTTATCATTAATACTCTTGGTTCTGGTGCTGAAATATTTGCTACTTGGTTAAGCGGACATGGGCTTCCATAATAATCCACCTGAATTCTATCAAGCATAGTTGGGTTAGCTCTTCCTGCTTTCATTGTAGAAAGATCTGAGTTAAGCACCTTTATTGTTTTACTCATTTTTTCTTCTGCATTTTTAATAATGTCCTTAATCATTTTACTCCTCCTATTTATTATTACTTACTAATGTACCAATCTTTTCACCTGTTATAGCCTTTTTAATGTTTCCAGGCTCATTTAGTGAAAATACAAGTATTGGAATGTTATTATCCATACATAATGATGTAGCTGTTGTATCCATTACTTGTAACCCTTGTTCTAATACTTCTAAATAAGTTAAGCTATCATATCTTTTAGCATCTTCAAACTTTTTAGGATCTTTATCATAAACACCATCAACATTTTTTGCTAATAGTATACAATCAGCTTCAATTTCAGCTGCTCTTAAAGCTGCTGTAGTATCTGTTGTAAAATATGGATTTCCTGTACCAGCTGCAAAAATTACAACCCTACCTTTTTCAAGGTGTCTCATTGCTCTTCTTCTTATAAATGGTTCTGCTATTTCCTTCATTTCAACTGCTGTTTGAACTCTAGTCATAACACCAACTTGCTCTAATGAATCTTGTAATGCTAATGCATTAATACAAGTTGCAAGCATTCCCATATAGTCAGCAGTAGCTCTATCCATACCTTCTCCGCTTCTACCTCTCCATATGTTTCCACCACCAACAACAGCACCAACTTCTACACCCATTTCAATTAGGTCCTTAATTTCTAATGCTATTCTTTGTGCCACATTAAAGTCTAAACCAAACCCATTAGTTCCAGCTAAAGCTTCACCTGAAAGCTTTAATATTACTCTTTTATATTTACAGTTAGCCATATTGTACCTCCTAAATTTATGTTCAACGCTTTTCTTAAAAAAAGAGAACACTAAATCGTGTTCTCTTTAATTAACTATTTCCCTATTTGTCTAGCTACTTCTTCAGCAAAGTTTTCTTCAACTTTTTCGATACCTTCGCCTCTTTCGAATCTAACAAACTTAGTTACAGTTATTGGAGAACCAACTTCGTTTGATTTTTCTCCAAGATATTTTGATATGCTCTTATCTCCATCTTTAACCCAAGCTTGGTCTAATAAGCATACTTCTTTATAGTACTTTTGGATTCTTCCAATTACCATTTTATCAACTATCTTTTCAGGCTTTCCTTCATTTAAAGCTTGAACTCTATAGATTTCTTTTTCTTTTTCAATTGCAACTTGATCAACTGATGATTGATCTAAGAATAATGGATTTGCAGCAGCAATTTGCATGCAAATATCCTTAGCAACTTCATTTAATACTGGGCTAGCAGTTTCGCAAGCTACTTCTACTAAAACTCCAATTCTTCCACCACCGTGAATGTAGCTTGAAACAACTCCATTTTCGATAGCAAACTTGTCGAATCTTCTAACTGTCATGTTTTCACCTAACTTAGCTATTAAAGCAGTAAGTGTTTCTTGAACAGTAGCATCTCCTTCAAATTTAACGTTTAATAATTCTTCAACTGTTGTTACATCACTGTTTGAAACTAATTCAGCTAATTTATCTGCAAAAGCGATAAATGCTTCATTAGCAGCAACGAAATCTGTTTCACAGTTAACTTCAACTATTGAACCTTTCTTTCCATCAGCTGATACGAAAGTTTTAACTAAACCTTCTGCAGCAACTCTTCCTGCCTTCTTAGCAGCAGCTGCTAATCCTTTTTCTCTTAAAACTTCTACAGCCTTTTCGATATCTCCGTTAGTTTCTGTTAAAGCCTTTTTGCAGTCCATCATTCCTGCGCCAGTTCTTTCTCTTAATTCCTTAACTGATTGTGCAGTTATCATAATACTTTCCTCCTCGAATATATAAGTAACCCTTATCATTTAGGTCAAAAGGTAAATGAGGAATCCCTCACCTACCTTTATTAATTACTCAGCTATTTGCTCGCCTTGTCTTCCTTCTAATATAGCATCAGCCATTTTAGCAGTTATTAATTTAACAGCTCTTATAGCGTCATCATTTCCTGGTATTACGTAGTCAACTTCTTCTGGATCACAGTTAGTGTCAACTATAGCTACTACTGGAATTCCTAAAATCTTAGCTTCTGAAATAGCGTTCTTTTCTTTTCTTGGGTCTACTACGAACATTGCTCCAATGTTTGAAACATCTAAGTTCTTTATTCCACCTAAGTTGTTTACTAGCTTTTCCATTTCAGCTTTTAATTTTATAACTTCTTTCTTTGGAAGAACATCAAAAGTTCCATCTTCTTGCATTTTTTCTAACTCTTCAAGTCTTCTGATTCTAGTCTTGATAGTTTTGAAGTTTGTTAACATTCCACCTAACCATCTGTTGTTAACAAAGTGCATGTTTGATCTAACAGCTTCTTCTGAAATAGCTTCTTGAGCTTGCTTCTTAGTTCCAACGAAAAGAATGTCTTTTCCATCTACTGATACTTCTTTAATGAAGTTGTAAGCTTCTTCAGCTTTCTTTACAGTCTTTTGTAGATCTATGATGTAGATCCCATTTCTTTCTGTAAAAATGTAAGGAGCCATCTTAGGGTTCCATCTTCTTGTTTGGTGACCAAAGTGAACACCAGCTTCTAATAATTGTTTCATTGATATAACTGACATATTTCTACCTCCTGGTTTTTTCCTCCACTACCTTCTGACTCGTCTGTACCCTCAAACTTGAGGCACCATCAAGGCGAATTGGATAGTGTGTGTATTTTGTTACCTCACATAGTATAACATATCGTGATTATTGTAGCAACTACATTTTTCATTTTTATCATTAATTTTTATATAATATTTTATTGGAAAATTCTACATTTTATAAATAATAAATTACTCTTACATTATAGACATTCTTTTAAAAAATTATTCATATGCTCATTAAAATATCGAGTAATTCTTAGCATCAGGTAGAGTTTGTGAAATTTAACATTACTCCATCTGATGCTTAGAAAAACTTATCTAGGCGCGTAGCAGTGCTTAGCTCCCACGGAGTGTTAGCAATGATAGCGATCAGATAAATTCCTGATAAATAAAATAAGAGAGTGTTATACACACTCTCTTATTTTATCTTCTTTAATTCATCAATTAATTTTTCGTTTAGAATTCTTATATGAGTACCTTTCATTCCTAATGATCTTGACTCAATTACTCCAGCTGATTCAAATTTTCTAAGTGCATTAACTATTACACTTCTTGTTATCCCAACTTTATCAGCTATCTTCGAAGCAACTAATAATCCTTCTGTTCCATCAAGTTCATCAAAAATATGCTCTACTGCTTCTAATTCTGAATATGATAATGTTCCTATTGCTAATTGAACTACTGCTTTTTTTCTTGCTTCTTCTTCTAGTTCATCTTGCTTTGCTCTTAACATTTCCATTCCAACTATTGTAGCACTATATTCAGATAGTACTGAATCTTCTTCAGTAAAACTTTCCCCAAACCTTGCTAATAATAATGTTCCAAGTCTTTCTCTGTTTCCTATAATAGGTACAATTGTTGATAACTTGTCTTCCATATCACAATTACCATTCTCCTCAAATACACATATTCCATTGTTTGGAACATTTGCTTGAGCTTCTGAAACATTTAAAAGTCTCTCGTTATAATCTGATGGGAATCTTTTGTCATCTAGAACTCTTTTTCTCATGATAGAGCATTCAAACCCTTTTGAGAAGGCATGTCCTAAAACCTTACCTTTTCTACTTACTATGTAAACATTGCAAGATAACACATCACTTAATAATGTACATATATCTTCGAATGCAACAGGCTCTGTACCTGTTTTTTGTAAGATTTTATTTAATCTTCTGGTTTTACTTAATAATGATGCCATATATAAATCCTCCTGTTAAATCTATCTATAGATTTAATTGTTTGAAAATTCAAAATCGTTCGTCTTTTACTTAGCACTAATTAAGTTTATCACACAAAGCCTGTTAATACAATATTTAAATTTAGTTTTTCGACAATATATACTCTTTTCACTGTATTAGCATTTTTTTTATACTTTTATCAATCAGTAAAGGGTTTACATTGACACTTCCTTATTTCTTCACTTCTTCTTTATGTTTACATTCATTATTTATACATTGAATGAATTCACCTTTTTTAGTGAACTTCTTTACCATAACAGAATTACATTCTGAACATTTTTTTTCTACTGGCTCATTCCAACTAATGAAATTACAGTTAGGATATGCTGAACACCCAAAGAATTTTTTACCTTTTTTACTCTTCTTCGCTAACACCTTAGCTCCACACTCTGGACATGGTGCTTCAATCTCTTCTACTATTGGTTTAGCATTTTTACACTCTGGATAACCAGGACATGCTAAGAAGTTTCCATATCTACCTCTTTTTATTACCATCATTCTTCCACACTTGTCACAAGGAACGTCACTAACCTTATCCTCAATCACTACTTTAGATACTTCTTTTTCAGCCTTATCTATTGCAATTTTTAGAGGTGCAAAGAATTCAGCAACTACCTCTTTCCATTCCTCCGTTCCAATTTCAATCTCATCTAGATTCTTTTCCATTTCAGCAGTAAAATCTACATCAACTATTTGTTTGAAATATTCATTTAATATATTATTTACTATAAATCCTAATTCTGTAGGAATTAAAATTCTCTTTTCTCTTACAACATATTCTCTACTAACTAAAGTGGAAATTGTTGGAACATAGGTACTAGGTCTTCCGATAGCTTTTTCTTCCATCAATTTTACGAAACTTGCTTCTGAATATCTTGCTGGTGGTTGGGTAAAGTGTTGTTTTCCATCTATTGATGATTTCTTTAGAACTTCCCCTTCTGTTAGAGATGGTATTGCTACACTCTCCTCATCCTCTTCATTAACATATTCATATATTTTCATAAAACCATCAAATTTTATTGTTGAACCTGTTGCTCTAAATTTGTAATCACCATTTTTTATTGCTATTGAGTTTGTATTCATCTCACATGATGACATTTGACTCGCAACAAATCTTTGCCATATTAAAGTATATAGCTTATATTGCTCTGGTGTCAGATTTGCTTTTGCAATTTCTGGTGTAATTTCAACATATGTTGGTCTTATAGCTTCATGGGCATCCTGTATGTTTTTCTTACCCTTGTATACTCTAGGAACTTTAGGTGCATACTCTTCTCCATAAGTACCTTTAATAAACTCTAATGCTTTACCCTGTGCCTCATCAGATATTCTCACAGAATCTGTTCTCATGTAGGTAATCAATCCAACTGTTCCATGACCCTTTACTTCTACACCCTCATATAAAACCTGTGCTACTGACATTGTTTTCTTAGTCATATAGTTCAACTTTCTACTAGCATCTTGTTGTAATGTTGAAGTTGTAAATGGTGGAAGTGGATTTCTAGCTTTAGTTCCCTTCTTTATTGTTTCAACAATATAATCATTTTGTGAAAGTTCTTCTATTATTTTGTTAGCTTCACCTTCATTTTTTATCTCGATTTTCTTTCCTTTTAATGTAGATAATTTTATAGGAAGCTTTTTCCTATCCTTCAACAGCACACAATCAACTGTCCAATACTCTTCAGGAATAAACTTCTTTATTTCCTCTTCTCTTTCACAAATTAATTTCAATGCTGCAGATTGTACTCTTCCTGCACTTAGGCCCCATCTTACATTTCTCCATAATATAGGACTTATTTCATATCCAACTAATCTATCAAGTATTCTTCTAGCTTGTTGTGCATCAACTAAATTGAAATTAATTGTTCTTGCTTCCTTTATTGATGTCTTTACAGCTGTCTTAGTTATTTCATTAAATACTATTCTACACTTCTTATCCATTGGTATTTTAAGTATATTCGCTAAATGCCATGATATGGCCTCTCCCTCACGGTCGGGGTCGGTTGCAAGATAAACTTTATCAGCTTTTTTTGCTGCTTTTCTTAACTTATCTATTAATTCACCTTTTCCCCTTATTGTAATATACTTAGGATTAAAGTTATCTTCTATGTCAACACCTAGTTTACTTTTAGGCAGATCACGCACATGTCCCATTGAGGCTTCAACTATATAGTTTTTGCCTAAATACTTTCCTATTGTTTTAGCCTTTGCAGGCGATTCTACGATTACTAAATTTTGTCCCATAAAAAACTCCATTTTTCTCTGGAGTCTTCACCCCCTTAATACTCAAGAAATTTTAGCATAATAATTGCCAGGTAGACTAATAATCTGTTTTTTATTTTGTAAGTCAAATAATAAACCATATAAAGCGCCTCTGTCAATATCTGTTCTTTTAATTATTTCATCAATATGTATTGGTTCATCACCAATTATATTAAGAATATTGTTATCTTTTTCATTTTTTCTGTTTTTTAATTCATTAGTTATTCCTAAAGCTAAATACAAATCTATCATATCTGTAAATACATTTGCACCTTCTGAAAAAATTAAATTACATCCTCTACTTTCTTTTGAAAAGATGCTTCCCGGAACTGTAAACACGTTTTTTCCCTGATTCAACGCTAAGTTTGCTGTTATTAGTGAACCACTCTTTTCCGTTGCCTCAGTTACTACTAATATTTCACTTATTCCGCTAATTATCCTATTTCTTCTTGGAAAATTATAATTCATTGGCTTTGTTCCTGGATTAAATTCAGTAATAATTAAACCACTCTCTATTATTTTCTCAAATAATCTTTTATTTTCTGATGGATATGTTACATCTATTCCACATCCCAACACTACGATGGTCTTCCCTTCACTCTCAAGACATTCCCTGTGAGCTACTGAATCTATTCCCCTTGCTCCACCACTAGCTATAACTACTCCACAACTAGATAATTGTTTAGATATTAGAGATGTAACTCTTATTCCGTAAGATGTACAATTTCTAGAGCCAATAATACTTACTATTTTTCTTTCTCTTAACAGATTAATGTTACCTTTATAAAATAGTACATATGGTGGTTCCTCTATTTCTCTTAATCTATTTGGATAAGCTTCATCTCCTATTGTAATATACCCAACTTTCTCACTTTTTATAAATTCTTTAAGAAAATGAACTTTTTGAATTTCTTCAACCTTATTATAATTTATCATACGTTTGTTCAATGTAGGATATTTATTTAAAATTTTTTCAAATTCATTGTAAATTTTCTCTTCATTTCCATACTCTGATAAAATTTTTATTTTTAAATTATTTGATATGTTTAACATAATATACCATAATACAAAATCACTCATATGTCTACCCCTTTTACAATAGTTCCCCATTAATATTTTTTCTATAAGTTAGTGCTTCATAAATATGCCCCTCAAAAATTTCCTCTTCCCCTTCTATATCTGCAATAGTTCTGCTGATTTTTATAATTTTTTCATATCCTCTTAATGATATATCATTTTCTTCATAAAAATTGGTTAATATTTTTTTGCACTTTTGATCTAATTTAATATATTTATACAACTCTTTACCTTTCAATTCAGAATTATAAGAGTATATTGTTCCTTTATATCTTTGTGTTTGCATATTAATTGCTTTCTTTACTTTCGCTTTCATCATTTTTGTTACATTACCACTATCCTTATTATTCATAATATCTTCCCTATCCACTCTAGGAACGTAGCAGTACATGTCAATTCTATCTCTTAAGGCCTTTGAAAGTCTATTTTGATACCTCTTCTTTTCTGAAAATGTACATGTGCATAGTTTACTTTCTTTTGGGTCTATAGAATTCTTCCCACAAGGACATGGATTGAATGCTCCTATGAGTAAAAATTTACAGGGTAGTTTTAACCTTCCTGATAATCTATCAACCTTTACCACGCCATCTTCTAAAGGTTGCCTTAAAGAATCTAACACTTCCTTTTTAAACTCTAATATTTCATCTAAGAACAGTACTCCATTATGAGCTAAGGATATTTCACCTGGTTTAATATCTCTCCCTCCACCTATTAATGCACTTCTTGTAATTGATTGATGTGGTGTTCTAAAAGGCCTATGAATATTTCCCCATTCTATATCATCTCCATAAGCTGAATATATTTTAGCAACTTCAATTTTTTCTTTTTCACTTAACACTGGTAATATAGACTTCATTGCATTTGCTAAAAGACTTTTACCACACCCCGGTGTTCCGTATAAAACTACATTATGCATACCTGCTGCTGAAATAGTCATAATTCTTTTACACTCATCATGGCCTATAACTTCATCATAATTTATTTCTTCATCCATTTCATAATTATTAAAGTTTACTTGTTCTTTAATATATTCATTATAGTTAATATAATAAGTTACCTCACTTATATGACTCATAGGTAACACTTCTTTATCCTTAATAAAATAACATTCTTTATAATTTCTTTTTGGAACAATATATGTTTTGTTTTCTCCATTTATAATTATTGGTAATACCCCTTTAACCCTTTTTAATTCACCTGATAGTGATAACTCCCCTAAAAATACAACATTTTTATATTCTTGTCTTTTTATTTGCTTACTCTCCATTAATATAGCAATGGCTATTGGTAAATCTAATAATGACCCTACTTTTCTAATATTAGCAGGCGCTAGATTCACTATTATTCTCCCAAGAGGAAACTTATATCCCATACTAACTAATGCAGATCTCACTCTCTCTTTAGATTCTTTTACACTTGTATCAGCTAGCCCTACAATTGTAAAGCTAGGTAAACCCTTTAATATAGATACCTCTACTTCTATTTCCACTCCATCTATACCATTATAAGTTGCTCCCAAAATTTTGGTACTCATTCAATCACCTCATTTGAATTATTAACTATGATATATTTTTTTAATCATTTTCCTAATAAATTGTATACTAATTTTACATTTGTCAATATTAATAAATATGTATTACTTACAAAGGAAGGATGGTTTAATGAGTAGCTATAATACCCCTATTGGAAAATATGGAGAAGATCTTGCAGAAGATTTTTTAAAATCTAATGGATATTTAATTATAGAGCGTAATTATTATTTAGCTGGTGGTGAAATTGATATTGTTTGCTTCAAAAACGGTATAATGATTTTTGTTGAGGTTAAAAGTAGATATGATTCTTCTTTTATATCCCCTTGTGAAAGTGTTAATAAAAGTAAAAAAGAAAAAATAATTCGAACTGCTAATAAATACATTAATAACTATAATTTATGGAATTTACTTTTTAGATTTGATGTTATTGAAGTTTACTTAAATAACATTGATAATTCATTTAAAATTAATCACATAGAAAATGTTTTCACTTAATGTTTAATATACTTCATTTATCCAGAAATTTATTCTAAGTATAAAATAAGAAAATAAAAATGCGAAGCATATTGCTTCGCATTTTTATTTAGATAAAATATTACTCAAAAAACTTATTCTATGAATTTCACAAGGTCCATGTTCACCTATTCCTTGAAGATGTTTTGGAGCGCCATATCCTGCATTATCTTCAAATGAATAATTAGGGTATATTTTACTGTACTCTTTCATTAAATTATCCCTATATACTTTTGCAAGTATTGATGCAGCTGCAATACTTGCAGACTTTGTATCACCTTTAATAACAGAGTGATTCTCTATTTTAAAATTCTTAATTAAATATCCATCTGATAATACTATTTCAGGTCTTTTAGCTAACCCATGACATGCATCCTGAAAAACTTTATTATTGCAAAAGGCTATTCCCATCTTATCTATTTCAGTATTATCTGAAAGAGAAATACAATATGCTACAGCTTTATTTTTGATTATTTCACTTAGCTCTTCTCTTTTCTTTTCACTTAATTTTTTTGAGTCATTTATTTCTAAAATTAATTCATCATCTAATACATTTAAATCTAGTACAACAGCACATGCAACTATAGGTCCTGCTAAAGGTCCTCTTCCCACTTCATCCACACCTGCAATTATTTTTTCTTCACCAAAAGACCTATCAAAGTCATACATATCTCTAACTCTTTTAATCTCAGCTATGTATTTTTCCTTTTGTTTTGACAGCTTTTCACCTAAAGATTTAACATTTTTTCTTTTATCAGAAATTAATACTCCTATAATTTCATCAAACTCATCAGTTAAATATTTGTTTTGTAAATTTAAACCCTCTATATGCTCTTTTATATCTTTAAAAGAATTATCTAAAAAGTTATTCATTATCAGTGTCTTCCTCCTGGTCATTTGGATGCTCTAGTGTTATATTTCCAAGCTTTCCACCTCTAAATTCATCTAACAATATAACTGAAATTCTGTTGTAATCAATTTCTCCACCCTTTACTAATGCACCTCTTTTTCTTGCAATAGCATTTAAAGTTTCTAATGGATCTTCATTTATTTCAGTTATTTTATATCTATTCTTTAAATGTTCTCCATAATGAACACTTAACCTTTTAACAAGGTTATATGCTAATTCTTCAATGTCCATTACCTCATCCTTAATAGCACCTGTAAATGCTAAATTTAGAGCCGTCTTTTCATCTTCAAATCGTGGCCATAAAACTCCTGGCGTATCAAGCATTTCTGCTCCTATTGCAGTTTTAATCCATTGCTTACTCTTTGTAACCCCAGGTCTATCCCCTGTTTTAGCAATATTATTTCTTGCCATTTTATTAATAAAAGTAGATTTCCCAACATTAGGAATTCCAACAACCATAACTCTTGTAATGATTTTTACTAATCCCTTAGCTCGTAACCTATCATGTCTCTCTTTAAGTAATTCTGCTAGCATTGGCTTAATCTTATTTAAACCATCTCCCTTTAAGCAGTTTACTTCAATTACTCTTGTATTTTCATTAGTTAATGTTTTAATCCATTCTTTTGTTGCATTTTTATCAGTTAAATCACTCTTATTTAAAAGTATAATTCTTGGTTTATTTTCTATTAACTTATCTATATCAGGATTTGCAGAACTAACTGGAATTCTAGCATCCCTTATTTCTATTACCGCATCAACTACTTTTAAATTTTCCTTTATCTCTCTTTGGGTTTTTTTCATATGCCCTGGAAACCAATTTATTGCCATTTAAACCCCTCCTTATATTTATATTATGTACATTTCTTTATTTGTTATTAGTTATATTTATATTGTCTTGATAAAAATAGATATTAGTCCAATAATTTATCTAAACAATTAAAATTTTATATTTATACTTTGCTATACGTTAAAAAAAGGACTTTTTCAAGTCCCTTTTTCTATTAAGTATAGATAATTATCTTGTTAATAATTCCTTAACTTTAGCTGACTTACCTACTCTATCTCTTAAGTAGAATAACTTAGCTCTTCTAACTTTACCTTTTCTAACTACTTCAATCTTTTCGATGATTGGAGCGTTAATTGGGAATGTTCTTTCAACACCTGTTCCGTAAGCAACTCTTCTTACAGTGAAAGTTTCTCTTAACCCACCGTTTTGCTTCTTAATAACAGTTCCTTCAAACATTTGAACTCTTTCTCTTGTTCCTTCTGTAACTTTAACGTAAACTTTTAAAGTATCCCCTACGTTGAAAGCTGGAAGGTCTGTTCTCATTTGTTCTTGCTCTATAGCTCTTAAAATTTCGTTCATTTTGTAGTCCTCCTTAAAATTTATTTGACGTTCGTAAGAAAGCTAAATTCTCAGAGGAGCGCCGGTACTACAGAAATTATTCTACCACATTACAATATTATATGCAAGTAAATTACAGGCTTTTATCCTTTAAAATTTTACCATCTTCCTTAGTTAATTCCACATTTTTGTATAAATCTGGTCTTCTTTCCTTAGTAGTTATAAGAGATTGTTTTCTTCTCCATTTTCTAATCTTCTCATGGTGACCAGATAATAATATTGATGGAACTAAATCTCCTTCGTAATTTTCAGGCCTTGTATACTGTGGATATTCTAGTAAACCATTACTATAAGATTCATCCATAAAACTTTCTTCTTTACCTAATACACCAGGGATAACTCTTAAAATAGAATCTATAACAGGAATAGCTGCCATTTCTCCCCCAGTAAGAATAAAATCTCCAAGAGATATTTCCATATCAATATGCTTATATACTCTTTCATCTATTCCTTCATAGTGACCACACACAAATATTAGAGATTCTTCTCTACTTAATTCTTCAGCCATTTGTTGATTAAATTTTTTCCCTCTAGGACCTAAAAAAATAACCTTCCCTGGATTTGTTTCCTTAGTCTTTCTTATTGAATCTACTAATGGCTGAGGCGCCATTACCATCCCAGCTCCTCCACCATAAGGATAATCATCAACTTTTTTATGCTTGCTTAAGGTATAGTCTCTAATATTGCAAAATTCCATGTTTATTAAACCCTTTTCTCTTGCTTTTCCTATTATTGAGTGTTCAAACAAGGAAAACATTTCTGGAAAAAGTGTCAATACACTAATCTTCATCTTGCCATTCTCCTACTGGTCTAACAACAATTTTTCTTTCTTCCATATTTATATCTAATACAATATCCTTCAATACTGGAATTAATAATTGTTTTGGTTGTTTTATCCAATAAACATCATTATTCTTAGTAGAAATTACATCAAATATTTTTCCTAATTCTTTTCCCTCTGTATCAAATATCTCACATCCTATTAAATCCTTAACATAGTATGTATCTTCTTCTAAGGTAGGTTCCTTATCTCTCAAAACTTCAATGTATCTACCTTTATACGTCTCTGCGTCATTCATTGTATCTACACCTTCAATTTTAAGAATTACTCTATCCTTTTGAAACTTCACACCTAATATATTTCTCTCTACTCCACCAATTAATAGAGATTTATATTTTTTGAATTTATTCACATCTTCTGTTAACGGATAAACCTTCACTTCACCTTTAATTCCATGAGTATTTATAATTTGCCCTATTTTAAATAAGTTCTCCAAAAGTTTCACTCCTTTAATTTATATATCTACAAAAAGAGTTAGGAATACACCTAACTCTTTTTACTAAATAATTTCAACTACTACTCTTTTTTCTTCTTTTAATGCTGCAGCCTTTACTACGGTTCTTATAGCTTTCGCTATTCTACCTTGTTTACCTATAACTTTACCCATATCTTCTGGTGCTACCTTAAGTTCGATAATTATTGATTGTTGACCAGCAACTTCATTAACTTCTACTTTATCTGGTGAATCAACCAGTGAGCAAGCTATAACTTTAACTAATTCTTTCATAAGCGCCTGTAAATTAATTTAATAATCTACAGAAATCACCTCCAAAAATTACTTGTTTAGGCCCGCTTTAACGAAAAGCTTCTTTACGATATCAGTTGGTTGAGCACCATTTGATAACCATTTTGTAGCTTTTTCTTCGTTGATTTTTATTTCAGCTGGTTCTGTAATTGGGTTATAGTAACCAATTTCTTCGATGAATCTTCCGTCTCTTGGACATCTTGAATCAGCAACAACTACTCTGTAGAAAGGAGCTTTTTTAGCACCCATTCTTCTTAATCTAATCTTTACTGCCATGTTAATTTCACCTCCTTTAAAGGATTATATATATTAACTCATAAAAGGTAATTTACCAAACAAACCTTTTTTTCCTGGTTTTGCTAATGATTTAAATTGCTTCATGCTCTTCTTCATCATATCATGTTGTTTTATGAGCTTATTAACTTCTTGAATTGTAACTCCTGATCCTTTTGCAATTCTCTTCTTTCTCGAAGAGTTATTTGAAATTAGACCTGGGTTTCTTCTCTCTTTTAATGTCATAGAGTGAATAATAGCTTTTGTTCTAGCCATTTGTTTCTCTCCAGCATCAAGGTCTACACCTTGTAATTCCTTTGATGAAACTCCCATCATATCTAATATTCCAGTTATAGGTCCTAATTTTTTCATTTGATCCATAGCTGTTAGATAATCTTCAAAATTGAATTCCTGCTTCATCATTCTCTTAGTAAGATCTGCAGCTTCTTTTTCATCAATTGCTTCTTGAGCTTTTTCTATTAAAGAAAGTACATCTCCCATACCTAAAATTCTTGAAGCCATTCTATCTGGATGGAATACCTCAAAGTCATTCATTTTTTCACCAATACCTGCAAACTTTATTGGTTTTCCAGTTATTGATCTTATTGATAACGCTGCCCCACCTCTTGTATCACCATCAAGTTTTGTTAAAATAACACCACTTACATCTAGTGTATTATCGAAGGTTTCTGCAACATTTACTGCATCTTGTCCTGTCATTGAATCAACTACAAGTAAAATTTCTGATGGGTTAACAGCAGTTTTTACATCTTTAAGCTCTGTCATTAACTCTTCATCTATATGTAGTCTTCCCGCAGTATCTATAATTATTATATTGTTTCCATTATCTCTTCCATGAGCAATACCTGCTTTTGCAATATCAACTGCTGATATTTTATCTCCCATTGAAAATACAGGAACATCTATATTTTTACCAACAACCTCTAATTGCTTTATTGCTGCTGGTCTATATATATCACAAGCTACTAAAAGTGGCTTTTTATTTTGCTTTCTTAAGTTTAGTGCAAGTTTTCCACACATTGTAGTTTTACCAGCACCTTGTAATCCTACCAACATTATTACTGTTGGACCTGAACTTGAATAGTTTATTTTACTCTCGCTACCACCCATAAGATTAGTAAGTTCATCATTAACTATCTTAATAACTTGTTGCCCTGGTGTTAAACTCTCTAATACATCTCCCCCAACACACTTTGTACTTACTGATGACACAAAGTTTTTAACAACTTTATAGTTAACGTCTGCTTCTAATAAAGCAAGCTTTACCTCTCTCATAGCTTCTTTTATATCTTTTTCATTTAGCTTTCCTTTTCCCTTTAATTTTTTAAAGGTATTTTGAAGCTTCTCTGCTAATCCTTCAAAAGCCATGTTAAACCTCCTAATTTTTTATTATAAATCATTCAACTTAGTTTTATATTCTTCAAATTCTTCATTTGTCATTGTATATTTTCTTCTAAGTTCATTTACAAGACTTATAATTATCTTTTCTCGATTTATACTCTTTTGAAGTAAGTTTAGCTTACTTTCATAGGATAGTAGTTGTTTATAACATCTTTTTATCAGATCATGTATCGCTTGCCTACTTGTGTTATTTAACTCTGCTATCTCTGATAAGGATAAATCTTCCTCGTAGTACATTTCCATTACATTTTTCTGTTTATCTGTTAATAACGCGCTATAATAATCCATAAGTAGCGCTATCTCAACTCTATCTTCCATAAAATCACCTTACCCACAAAAGAGATTATATAAGATAAATCTAAGGGTGTCAAGTATTTTTACTTAACACCTTATTTTTTTTTAAAATAATGCTTCTACAAAGTCCTCTGCATTAAACTCTTGAAGGTCTTCTACACCTTCTCCAACACCAATGTATCTAACTGGAATATTTAATGCTCTCTTTATTGATATCACAACTCCACCTTTAGCCGTTCCATCTAGTTTAGTTAAAATTATACCATCTATAGGACATGATTCCATAAAGTGTTTAGCTTGAATAACTGCATTTTGTCCTGTAGTTCCATCTAATACTAATAATGTTTCTTTTGGTGCCCCTTCATATTCTCTTTCTATAATTCTATTAATTTTTGAAAGCTCATTCATAAGATTCTTTTTATTATGAAGTCTTCCTGCTGTATCACATATTAATAAATCAACATTTCTTGCCTTAGCTGCCTTAACAGCATCAAATACAACAGCTGCTGGGTCTGATCCTTCTCCATGCTTAACAATATCAACACCTGCTCTATTACTCCATACTTCTAATTGATCTATTGCCGCTGCTCTAAATGTATCAGCCGCTGCTAATAAAACTTTTTTACCTTCTGATTTGTTTTTTGCAGCTAATTTTCCTATTGAAGTTGTTTTACCAACTCCATTAACTCCAATTACAAGCATAATTTTTTTATCTTCTTTTTGAGACTCTTCATCTACTCCATCTAGTAGCATTTCCTTTATCACTTCTTTTAATGCTGGATATACCATTTGAGGATCATTAATTTTTTCTTTTCTAATCTTAACTCTTAGATTTTCTATTATCTCAACTGTTGTATCCATTCCAATGTCTGATGTTATTAATATTTCCTCTAACTCTTCATAAAGATCCTCATCTATAGTTACTGCTAACTTTAGAGCCTCATTTATTTTATCTGTTAATCCATCCTTAGTCTTTTGAAGCCCATTTTTAAGCTTATCAAATAAATTTCCAAACATAATATCCCTCCTAATTATTTTCCATATCAACTGAAACTACTTTTGATACTCCCTTTTCCTCCATTGTTACACCATATAAAACATCACAAGCTTCCATTGTTCCCTTTCTATGAGTAATAACAATAAACTGACTTTTTTCTGAGAATCTTCTTAAAAATTCTGCATACCTAAATACATTCGCATCATCTAACGCTGCCTCAATTTCATCTAAAATACAGAATGGTGTTGGTTTCATCTTTAATATTGCAAATAATAATGCTATTGCTGATAAAACCTTTTCTCCTCCTGACATTAGATTAATATTTTGAAGCTTTTTCCCAGGAGGTTCAACATTGATATCAATATTAGCAGAAAGCTCATCACCCTCCCCTAAAATCAATTCTGCATTTCCACCTTTAAATAAATCTCTAAATGTCTCTTTGAAATTTTCATTTAATATTTTAAAATTTTCTTTAAATAATTCCTTCATGTTACCAGTCATTTCATTAATAACACTTAGTAACTCTTCCTTTGCACGCTCAAGATCCTGTTCTTGGGTTGTCATAAAGTTATATTTCTCACTAACCTCTTCAAACTCTTCAATTGCTGCAAGATTTACAATTCCTAGAGAAGTAATTTTTTTCTTTAAATTGAAGATATCATCCTTAACTTCAGCAATATTATCAATTGCTTCTGCTAAATCCAACGCTTCTACATAAGTCAAGTCCATTTCTTCATTAAGTTTAGTATAATGGTTATCTCTTTCCATTTCAAACTTAGCTTTTCCTATTTCTCTTTTATTAACCTCGCCCTCACTTCTGTTAATAACCTCTACTAACTCTATTACCCTAGAATCTATAAGCTTTTCTGCTTCTTTAAGTTTTCCTTTTTCAACATCTTCTTCTTTAAATATTTCATCTAATTCTAAAATTCTGTCTTTAAGCTCTTTTATTTTATCATTTTTATTATTAATGTTTTTATTTAATATCTCAATGGCTTCATGCTTTTCAGTATTCTCGTTTTTTATACCTTTTACATTAGCAGTAATCTCATTTATTTCAGATGTTTTTCTTTCTATCTCATTTTTAATCGAAATAATTACTTCGTCTAAAGATGCTTTTGTTACTTTTAAGTTTGTTAATAATTCTTTAGAATCACTAATTTCTTCTCTTTTACCTACTAACTGACTTTCTAAAGTTTCACTCTTCTTTTTATTCTCTTGTTTCTTTTGCTCTAATGCCTCTAACTCTTCTTTGCATTTTTCTAGATTAACTCTAGCTTTTTCTCCTTCGTTCTCAATTCTAATCAATTCATTTCTCGAAATATCTAATGAGTTAGTTAATTTTATATACTCATTTTTAAAATTCTCTATTTCCCCATTATTTTTCGTTATATCTATTTGATTATTATGAACTTCTTCCTTTAAGCTTATTAACTCATCATCCTTAAACCTTATAGCATTTTTTAAATCATTAATTTCTTTAGTAAGTTCCTGAAGCTTATTTTTTTGCATTTCTAAGTTATTAGCTAACTCTTTAAGCTCACCTTTTCTGCTTAATATATTTGTTTTATTTACCTTAATACTTCCTCCAGTAAGTGCCCCTCCTGAATTAATTACTTCCCCTTCTAATGTTACAATTTTTGCTGAGTAATTAATCATTTTAGCAATCCTTAAGGCTGAATCCATATTTGTTGCTATAATTGTTTTCCCTAAAGAATAATCTATTATGTTAGCATATCTTTCTGGAAAACCTATTATTTCTGATGCAATTCCTACAAATCCCTTATCACCCTTAACTCTTTGATCTACTGTTAATTTTCTTCCCCTTATTATATTTAATGGCAAGAAAGTTACTCTTCCTAGCTTATTGGTTTTTAAATAATTTATTAGCCCTTTAGCTATTTCTTCATCCTCAGTAATTACATTTTGAATAGCTCCTCCAAGGGCAATATCCATAGCTATTATGTGCTCATTTTTTATTTCTATTATTTCACCCAATACTTTAGTTCCATTAGCTTTAGGTGTTATTCCCTTTGAAATATTTTTCATAAGAGTTTTAACTGAGAAATTATATCCCTCATACCCCTCTTCTAAATCATTTAAAACTTTTATATTTGCATTAATTCCAGTAATATTATGAGCTACATTTTTATAATTATTATCTAAAGTACTTAGCTTTGAATTTAAAGCCATTAACTCTCTTTTCTTTGATATTATACTCTCTTCAAGTTCTTTAATCCTAGATTTTAGTTTTTCCTTATTCAACTCTAATTCTTTTAATGTTGCCTTATTAATTTTTATATTATTTTCACAAGAAATTATACTTACCTTTAGGTTCTCTTTATTTTCATCTTTACTTTCAATTTCTTTAGTAATTAAAATAATCTCATTTTTTATGGATGAATTTTTATTAAATAGCTCAAATTCGTCATCCTTTAACTTTTTTAGTGTGTTTTCTATTGTTGCTATCTTCTCAATTGCCTCAAAATTCTTTTCTTCTAATTTTAATATCTTATCATTGGATATTTTTTGTTCTTGTATCTTTTTCGTTATCTCTTCTTGAATCTTTTCCTTCTCAGATGATAACTTTGTGATTTTACCCTTTATTATTTCTATTGTAACTTCATTTTTAGAAATTACATCTTTTGCACTTATTATTCTTTCCTTGAATAACTCAATATCGCTTAATGATTTTGATATACTATCTTTCTTTAAATAGTATTCACTTTTTTCTTCACTATTTTTCTTCTCTATTTCTTCAATTTTTAATTCTATTTCTTTTAATTTCTCTCTATCATCTAATAGCTGATTTTTTTTATTATGTAAATCTCTCTTCTTTTCATCTAATGATTTTGAATAATTCTCTAATTCTTCTTCTATTTTTTGTATATGGTGAACTATTAGATTTACTTCTTTTTTCTTTAATGTATCATCTAATATTTTAAATTTTAAAGCCTTTTCTTTTTCAATTCTTAATGGTTCAATTCTCTCTTCATATGTAAATATTATATCTCTTATTCTTACTAGATTTTCATCAGTGTTATGAAGTTTCTTTTCTGCTTCTTCTTTTCTACTTTTAAATTTAACTATACCAGCCGCTTCCTCTAAAAGACTTCTTCTTTCCTCTGGCTTACCACTTAATATAGCTTCAATTTTACCTTGTCCTATTAAAGAATATCCTTCCTTCCCTATACCAGTATCCATAAATAATTGTGTAATGTCTTTTAGTCTACATTTTTGATTATTAATAAGATATTCTGTCTCTCCAGTTCTAAATATTCTTCTTGTTACAGTTACTTCATTATATTCCGTTTGTAGAGAACCATCTAAGTTGTCTAATGTTAATGAAACTTGTGCAAGACCTACTGGCTTTCTAAACTGAGTTCCTGCAAAAATTACATCCTCCATTTTACCCCCTCTTAAGGTTTTTACACTTTGTTCTCCTAACACCCATCTTACAGAGTCAGAGATATTACTTTTACCACTTCCATTAGGTCCTACAACTGCAGTTATACCTTTTTTAAACTTAAGCTCTGTTTTTTCTGCAAAGGATTTAAATCCTCTAATCTCTAATGATTTTAAAAACAATAACTTCCACTCCTTTAGATTAATATAACCGGAAGTAACCCTATTATAAATATCGCTGCCATTAATAAAGCTATTCCGTACATAATTTTTTCTCTAGTCTTTTTTTTCATTTTTTACACCTCTTTTATTAAAAGTGATTCTTCTATTTATCAATTTTAACTGAGCATTGACCTCTTTTTAGACTTTGATCTTGTATCACTTTAATTTTATATCCTTGTTCTAAAAGCTTGTTAAAAAACATTTTTTTATTTGCATAAAGTGTACCTATGTCCTTATTAGATATATACAATTCTGCCTTTTTATGTCCTCTTAACATCTTCTCAATATTTAATATTAATGACTGACTTTCAACTAAGTCTCTGAATGCAGGATGGAACGGTCCTGAAACAATATCTCCACCCTCATTAATTGATTCTGTAGGTTGTAATCCTATTCTAATTACTTGAATATTATTTTCCTTGAACATATCATTCATAATTCTAGATACATCTATAGCCTCTTCTAAGCTATACGGAATATATTCACCCCTACTATACATAATTTCCATAGGAGTATCCTTTATAACTAAGGATGGATATATCCTAACTATATCTGGCATCATCTCTATAGACATTTCTGCTGACTTAATATCAAGTTCTCTGTTACTATTTGGTAATCCAGGCATTAGTTGATGTCCAAGTGTTATCCCATATTCTTTTATTAACCTTGATGCATTTATGACATCCTGTACAGTATGCCCTCTTCCAGCACTAACTAAAACATCATCATTTAATGATTGAACTCCTAGTTCAATAATATCTACAGTATATTCATTAAGGTATTTTAATATATATTCATTTATAGCATCCGGTCTAGTTGACATTCTAATCTTATCAATCTTTCCAGCATCCTTATATTCTTTAGCTAATGATAATAACCTTTTTTGCTTCTCAACCTCTATGGCTGTAAATGTACCCCCAAAGAAGCTTATTTCTTTTACACTATCTTTTGGTATTGTCTCAAGATACTCTTCTATAATTTCTCTCGCTTTTTCCTTATCCATTCTTTCTGTAATTCCAGTTATTCTATCCTGATTACAAAAAACACAATTATGAGGACATCCTTCATGAGGAACGAATATAGGAATTATATAATAACCTTTACTCAAAACTATCCCTCCAATTTCATTAACGCCCTTTTAGCAGCCATTTGTTCCGCTTCTTTCTTACTAAAACCTTCACCAACACCTATTTCTTTATTATTTATTGTAACATTAGTGAAAAATTTTCTTCTATGTGGAGGACCTTCAAATTTTATAATTTCGTAAACTATATCTACATCCCCTTCTTTTTGTAATAATTCTTGAAGCTTGGTTTTGAAATCTAATACAATTTCATTATTTATTGCCTTATTTATTGTTTCTTTAAAAGTTGTTAAAATAAACTCACGGGCAAATTCTAAACCTTTATCTAAATATATAGCTGCAATTAGTGCTTCCACTGCATCAGCCTGAATAGAAGTTCTCTCACGACCTCCCGTCATCTCTTCTCCTCTACTCATTCTAATATACTTTCCAAGCTTAAACTTTTTTGCTATCTCAAAAAGTGATGTTTCACAAACTATTAAACTTCTAATTTTAGTTAGTTCTCCTTCACTTTTATCTTTATATTTATTAAATAAATGTTCTGTTATGCATAATTGTAATACCGAATCACCTAAATACTCTAATCTTTCATTATATTCTACACCCTTTAACCCATTTGCATATGAACTATGAGTTAATGCTATTTTAAAAATATCTTGATTTTCAAATTTAAATCCTAATGCTGCTTCAATTTCTTCTACATTTGCTTTTTTCAATTATTTCACTCCTCTAAGTGTATTCTTCAACTTATCCTCAAACAAATTCAAGAATAAACTATTTTTATAGTAGTTTTTTTAATAGTAAACAAAATCCCGCACTGCTGCGGGATTGTATTATTCTTCATGATGAGCTTTAACGTAATTCACAACATCTTCCACTGTTTTGAATCCCTCTACATCCTCATCTGGTATTTCCATTTCTAATTCATCTTCTAAAGCCATTATTAATTCAACAACGTCTAAAGAATCTGCATTTAAATCTTCGATGAATGATGATTCTAAAGTAATCTCATCTTCCCCAATACTTAATTTATCAGCAATTATCTCTCTAACTTTTTCAAACATATTTTCACCTCCCTATACCTTCATTTAGATAATATTATATATTATTTTCTTAGTCAATAAGGGTTTTAAAAAATATTTTAATTATTATTTTAATTCTTGCTTAATTTTTTCTAGAACTTCACCTTCGTGGAATTTAATTGTTTGTTTAATTGCATTTTTAAAAGCTTTTCCATCAGAGCTTCCATGTGCTTTTATACAAATTCCCTCAACACCTAAAAATGGTGCTCCACCAACTTCCTTATAATCAAACTTTATTTTTAAAGTATTAAAAACTGGTGTTAACAGTTTTGCACCTATTTTAGGTATTAATGAAGACTCCATAATAGTATCCTTAATTATTCCTAAAAGGTTCTTAGCTGCACCTTCATATAGTTTTAATGCTGTATTCCCAACAAAACCGTCACACACTAATATTTTAACTTCTCCAACCGGTATATCTCTAGGTTCAACATTACCTATAAAGTTTAAATGTTCCATTTCTTTTAATAGTTTGTGAGTTTCTTTAGTTAGTTCATTCCCCTTTTCTTCTTCAGCCCCTATATTAATCAACCCTACTGATGGGTTCTTTTCTTTAAATACATTTTCATAATAAACTTTACCCATTGTCGCAAACTGTGTTAAATGTTCTGGCTTACAATCTACATTAGCACCTGCATCAACAATCATAAAGCTCCCTTTTCTTCCTGGCATAATAGGTGCTAATACCGGTCTTTTTATCCCTTTAATTCTACCTACTATAAATGTACATCCTGCAAGAAATGCTCCTGTACTACCTGCTGATATAACTCCATCACACTCACCACTCTTAACTAATTCTAATGCTTTTACAATTGATGAGTCTTTCTTTTTTCTTACAGCCATTACAGGATGTTCATTAGGAGATATTACTTCTGTTGCATTTACTACACTAACTCTGTTTTTTTCGTAACTATGCTTTAATAACTCCTTGTTAATTTCATCTTCAGGACCTGTAATAACTATATCTATGTTATTGAATTCATTTAACGCTTGAACTACACCCTCTACTACGGCTGCAGGTGCATTATCTCCACCCATTCCATCTATAACTATTTTCATATCTACACCCCTCTATGTATTTCTTCTTTTTTAAAAATATATGTTATTTTCTTTAAACAAATCTATTTATATTATAATAAAAAATATAAAAAAAAGAAAGTCATATGACTTTCTTATTCTTCTGTAGCAACTACTTCTTTACCTTTGTAGAATCCACAGTTCTTGCATACTCTGTGAGCAAGCTTCATTTCGTGACATTGTGGACACTCAACGATTCCTGGTAAGCTTGCCTTAAAAGTTTGTGCTCTTCTTGAATCTCTTTTAGCTCTATATGTTTTTCTAGCTGGATTTCCCATACTTACACCTCCTTATTTTGTAACAACTCTTTTAGCCCTGCTAATCTTACATCAATATCATCATTAATGCAAGTGCATTTGTGAGTATTTAAATTCTTACCACAACTTTGACATAAGCCTTTACAGTCGTCATTACAAAGTCTCTTAATCGGTAAGGTTGAAATTATACTACTTTCAACAACTTCGGTAATGTTAATACCATCACCATTTACGAATAATATTTCATCATTTTGAAGCTCAACATTATTCGTAAACCTTTCTTCTATATCAACATCTATTGGATAGATAAAGGTTCCTAAGCACCTTGAACAAGCTAACTCTAACTTTGTCTTAATATTTAATTCCAAAACTACTACTTCTTCATTAGAGATTAACTCCCCTTTAACTTCTACTTGAGATTTAGGTCTTATCACATCTCCATCGTAATTAAAAGGTTCCATATTGTAATTAAAACTTATTTCTTTTTTTCTTTCTCTTCTAGAGATTATTTCTGAAAACTGTATTATCATACATCTAACCCTATATTTTAACAAGTGGAAATATAAGGCTTTTTCAACTCCTTAACAATGTATTTATCGAATAAACACAATTTATTATATAAAGTGACAAGTTAAAAGTCAAGAATTAAATTCAAATTACCAATAACTTTATAAAAGTTTTGTGCTAAATAGCTCTATTTTCCTCTAATAGCACAAACCCTTTGCCACATTATCTTACTTTAAAAGTTCTACTGTGTCTTTTGCAATCATTAACTCTTCGTTAGTTGGGATTACATAAGCCTTAACTGTTGAATCATCAGTTGATATTTCTGCAACCTTACCTCTAACCTTGTTCTTAGCTAAGTCACACTTAACTCCTAAGAATTCTAATCCTTTTAATGCTTCTTCTCTTGTTTCAACACCATTTTCTCCAACTCCAGCTGTGAATACTATAACGTCAACTCCACCCATAGCTGCTGCTAATGAACCTATTTGACATCTCACTTTGTAGTGGAATATATCTAAAGCTAATTGAGCTCTATGATCCTTCTTGTTAAATGCTGCATCTTCAATGTCTCTAAAGTCTGAACTTATTCCTGAAATCCCAAGAACACCTGACTTTTTATTTAATACATCATTAACTTGTTCTGCAGTATATCCTAATTCTGATTGTAAGAATGTAACTATAGCAGGATCAATGCTTCCTGATCTAGTTCCCATTACAACACCTTCAAGAGGAGTGAATCCCATAGTAGTTTCTATAGACTTTCCGTTCTTTACAGCTGTTAATGATGCACCATTACCTAAGTGACATGTAACAATCTTTAACTCTTCTATATTTCTACCCATAACTTCAGCAACCTTAGCTGATACATATTTATGAGAAGTTCCGTGGAATCCATACTTTCTTACTGAATGGTTTTCATATAATTCATATGGAAGTGCATAGATGTATGCTTCTTCTGGCATAGTTCCATGGAATGCTGTATCAAATACTCCTACCATTGGTGTATTTGGCATTAATGCTTTACAAGCTTCAATTCCTATAATGTTTGGTGGATTGTGTAATGGAGCTAATTTTACAAACTCTTCTAAATCCTTCATAACTTCTTCATTTATTATTACTGAAGCTTTATATTTTTCTCCACCGTGAACAACTCTATGCCCAACAGCTCCTATTTCTTCCATTGAAGCAATTACTCCATGTTCTTTGTTTACTAATGCTTCTAAAACTAGAGCTATAGCATCCTTATGATTGCTCATTGGTTGTGTAATTATATATTTGTCTTTACCTTCAACCTTTTGAGTTAAAACTGAACCTTCTATTCCTATTCTTTCTACCAACCCTTGTGCTAATGATTCCTCATTTTCCATGTTTATTAATTGGTACTTTAGTGATGAACTACCACAATTTATAACTAAAACTTTCATTGTTTTTTTCTCCTCTCGTTATTTAACTTGACTTTGTGCTTGAACTGCTGTTAATGCAACAACATTTACGATATCTTCTGAACTACATCCTCTTGATAAATCGTTTATTGGCTTTGCAAACCCTTGACAAACTGGACCTATTGCTTCTGCATTAGCAAATCTTTGAACTAACTTATATCCAATATTTCCTGCTTGTAAATCTGGGAATACTAAAACATTTGCATTTCCTGCAACTTTACTATTTGGTGCTTTTTGCTCTGCAACTTTTTTAACTATAGCTGCATCTAATTGCATTTCACCATCTATTAATAAATCTGGTCTTAATTCTTTTGCTCTTTCTGTTGCAACTCTTACTTTATCTACTAACTCATGATCTGCACTTCCCATTGTTGAGAAGCTTAACATTGCAACCTTTGGCTCAACTTTACATAAGTGTCTTGCTGTGTCTGCTGTTGCAATTGCAATTGCTGCTAATTGTTCTGAATTTGGATTTGGATTTACTGCACAGTCTGAGAATAATAACATTCCCTCTTCACCATACTTTGATCCTGGAACCATCATTATAAAGAAACTTGATACTACTGACACTCCAGGTGCTGTCTTTATTATTTGTAGTCCTGGTCTTAATAAATCACCAGTTGTATGTACTGCCCCAGCAACCATACCGTCAGCATGGTCTAACTTAACCATCATTGTTCCAAAATATAGTGGATCCTTTACTATTTTCTCTGCTTTTTCCATTGTCATTCCCTTAGATTTTCTAAGTTCATAAAAAGCTGTTACACATTCTTCTAGATGAGCTGATTTTTCTGGATTTATTATTTCTACTCCCTTTAAATCAACATTTAGCTCCTTAGCACGATTTAATATATCTTCTTCATTTCCAACTAGTATTGGTAATGCTAAACCGATTTCTGCTATTTTCGCAGAAGCTATAATTGTTCTTTGCTCATCCCCTTCTGGAAGCACTATTTTCTTTTTATCTGCTTTAGCTGCTTCCCAAATTTTGTTCATAAGTTCCATGTTAATTTCTCCTTTCAAATTACCGAAAGTATCTTCACTTATTACTATACTCCTTTATGACCTCATTTTTCAATATAAAATCGATAAAAAATGGCTCAAAGGCTGAATTCTTTATATTGGCAAATATATTAATATTCAGAATTTTTAACCTTGTTTTTGTGATTTCTTTTCAATATTTTTGTGATATAATATTTCTATTATACCCACTATGGAGGTTTTTATGAAAATAACTGCATTAATTACTGAATATAATCCTTTTCATTTAGGACATAAATATCACTTAGAAGAAAGTAAATTACACACCAAAAGCGACATTACAATTGCTATAATGAGTGGAAATTTTATGCAAAGAGGAACTCCAGCCATTGTTGATAAATGGGAAAGAGCAAAAATGGCTGTTTTAAACGGTGTTGATTTAGTTATAGAACTCCCAACCATTTACGCAACCTCTTCTGCAGAATTTTTTGCCTTTGGAGCTATAAGTATTTTAAATAAACTTGATATTGTAGACAATATCTATTTTGGTAGTGAGTGTGGTGAAGTTGATAAGTTAGAATCTATTGCTAGAGTTTTAGTTAATGAGCCTGAAAAATATAAAAAAACCTTAAAGGATTATTTATCTAAAGGAATTTCTTATCATAAAAGCAGAGAATTATCTCTTATGGAATACTTTAATGATAATGATATATCTAATATTATCTCATCATCAAATAACATACTAGGAATAGAATACATAAAAGCTCTTATTTCAACTGATTCAAAAATAAAACCTAGAACCCTTAAGCGTGTTGGTAATAATTATAATGATAAATCTTTATCTAACAGCTTTTCATCAGCAACCTCAATTAGAGAGACATTAAAAAGCAATAAAGACTTAGATATTATAAAAAATACCATACCAAGTTCTAGTATTAACATTTTTCAAGATTTAAAACATAATAATTATAATTTTGTTTTCGATGAAGATATTTTTTCATATTTAAAATATAAGTTATTAACCCAAGGAGAAAAACTTAAAAATTTAAAAGAGGTATCTGAAGGTATTGATAATAGGTTAATCCAAGAGATTGCATCCTCATCTACTTTAAATGAATTTATTCTTAAGTGTAAAAGTAAAAGATATACATACACTAAAATCAATAGAATTTTATGTTCTTTCTTCATAGGTTTTGAGAATTTTAATATTGAGCAGCTAATATATAATCCACCTTCTTATATTCGTCCACTAGCATTTAATTCTAATGGAGCAAAACTATTAAAAGAAATTAAAAAGAAAAAGGATGTGGAAATTATATCTAATGTACCAAAGCATCACGACCATCCACATTTAAAATTAGATATTTTATCAACAAAAGCTTACTCAATCTTAAATAAGTCGATCTCCCCTTACGAAGATCATTTAAGAGCTCCTTTTATTTTAAAATAGTAATAATATGTTAAAACCTTGCATAAATCATTAAAGTAGAAAGGAGTGACTTTAATGATTTATTTTCTTTGGGCTTTTATTTTTATATTATTGATACTGCTTATTAAACAACTTAATCTTAATAAGAATAATCTTATAGTTTTTTTGATATCATTTATAATCATTTTATTCGTAGTTAACTTAAACATTAGTATGAAGGCTGCTCTATATGGCGCAGAATTATGGTTTAAAGCGCTTCTACCAACCATACTACCCTTTACAGCTTTATGCAATCTATTAATGGCATATGGTGGCATAGATATATATTCTAAGGTATTAGGTCCTTTCTTGTGTAAACCTCTGAATTTATCCAAAGCTTCATCATTTCCACTTATTGCATCATTTTTATGTGGATATCCTCTAGGTGCTAAATACACCTCTGATTTATATAACGATGGAAGTATATCAAGAAATGAGTTTATTAGACTAGGTAACATAGCTACTAACTGTGGGCCCATATTCATAATGGGTTCAGTTGCATTAACCATGCTAAACAACCCTAAAGCTGGTTATATTTTGCTGTTTTCTAATTATGCTTCTATTTTTATCATTGCATTTTTGACTAAAAGTAAAAACTCTAATTCAATTGTTATTAATGAAAAAACTTTTGATAATAACAAGAGCTTTGGTGATAATCTAAAAGTAAGCATAGAAAATGCAATAAACACCTCTTTAATGGTTGGAGGGTTTGTAATATTATTTTGCGTATTAATTTCTATAATTAAAAATAATGCCCAAATAGGCATTATTTTTAATTATACTGAAGCCATACTCCATTTACCTAAGAACTGCCTTTACGGACTTTTCCTAGGGAGTATAGAGATAACTAATGGTGCTTCAATAATTAGTTCACTGGAACTATCAATACCAATCAAGTTATCTTTAATTAGCTTCTTATGTTCATTTTCAGGCTTATCCATAATTGCACAAGCCTCTTCATTTTTAGGGAAATATAAATTCCCTATGAAACGTTATGTGACCCTTAAATTTGTTCAAGGTATACTTTCATTTTGTATTACCTTTGCTTTAGCATGTATAGTTCCTCTTACCAATATGGCATGGACAGGAAATTATCCTAAACATTTAAGCTTAGAAATATTTTTTATTCCAATTATAATTTTAATAAGTATTTCTTTTATTATGGTTGTAATAAAAAAATTATTTTTTCATTCCTCTTAATTCTTTTATATTTTCTTTTACTGTTGAGCATGCTTCTGTTAAATTAGAATCTATCTCTCTTGCTGCTGATTCAAAGCTAGTTTGTAAAGACTTTATTAATTCAGCTTTTTTAGCTTCGATTTCAGCATCAAGCTGAGTTAAGATTTCATTTGAATAATCTCTTGACCCTAACCTTATAGCCTTAGCATCTCTCTTCGCATTGTTTAATATTTCTTGAGCTCTAATTTTCGCCTCTTTTACAACATCATGATTTTCCACATTTTGTCTCATCAATTCTAATGAATCTTTTTTGATAGAATCACGTTCTTTCTTCGCTTCCCCTAAGATTCTATTACTCTCTCCAACTATCCACTGAGCCTTTACAAGTTGATCTGGAAGACTATTTCTTATTTGATCAATTATTTCAAGAATTTCCTCTCTATCAACCATACTTTTCCCACTTATAGGAACTTTTGAAGCACTTTCCATTATTTCTTGTAAATATTCTAATAACTCAATAATATCAACTTGATTTTTTTCCATCATCCCTACCCCTTATCCTTGTATCTTTTTGTAGATGTCTTCTATAATTTCATCAGGAACTAAACCAGCAATGTTACCCTTAAATCTTGCAACTTGTTTAATAGAAGATGAACTTAAAAATGAGTACTGCGCTGACGTCATCATAAATACCGTTTCTACATTTTCGTCTAAATGATTATTCATTAAAGCCATCTGTAATTCGTATTCAAAATCAGATACCGCCCTTAATCCTTTTAATATAACTGTTGCATTATATTTTCTCATTAGGTCCACTAATAAACCATCATGAGAAACAATTTCAACATTCTTATATTTTCTTGTAACTCTCTTTATAAGTTCTACTCTTTCGTTAACATTAAACAATCCCTTTTTATCAACATTAACTAAAACTGCAACTATAACTTTGTCAAAGACTTTTGTGCCTCTTTCTATTATATCTAGATGCCCATTAGTTATTGGATCAAAACTTCCAGGGTACACTGCCACTTTCATTATTATTCCTCCCTAAGCTCCTTATAAAAGCATACTGTTGTATTACCATATTTTTTACTTTTTGTAAGTTTGATATTTCCGTATCCTTCATATATTTCTTCAATACTATCAATTTTAGTTACGATTATACCATCATCAGCTAATATCTTAAGTTCATTTATTAGTTTTATAGCCTCTGGTATCATCTCTTTACAATATGGTGGATCTATAAATATCACATCACATTTAATGTCCTTTTCACCTAACATTCTTAATACATCATAAGAATCCTTATTTAAAGGGAAACAGCAATCTTGAAACTTTAAATTTTCTACATTTTGTTTTAATAAAGGAAATGTTGTGGTACTTTTATCAACTAAATATACCTCTTTTGCCCCTCTACTTGCCGCTTCTAATCCTAAACTTCCTGTTCCTGCAAAAACATCTATTACAACTGCATCCATTAAGTAACCTTGGATCATTGAAAACATAGCTTCCTTTACTCTATCTAAAGTAGGTCTAGTTTCCATAGTTGCTGGAGGTATAAGTTTACGTCCTTTTGCTTTTCCTGCTATTATTCTCATTACAATTCCTCCTAGAAATTTATAAATATAATTTTATCATATTCGCCATTGTTATACAAATTTTATTAATTGAAACATATATATTTTGTGCTTCTTTGTAAATTCTTTTTCACTTCATTTACTATTCTTATATTCTCTTCATTTTTTTCCTCTAATATCATCTTAGCTTCCCCACGTGCACACCTTAAAATATCCATATCTTCATAGATATCAGATAATATTAATCCTTCATCTCCACTTTGCCTCATACCAAACATTTCGCCTGCACCTCTAAGCTTCAAATCCTGCTCAGATATATAAAATCCATCTGTGGATTCAACCATTATTTCCATTCTTTTCTCTGTATTTTTACTCTTTGCATTTGCAATTAAAATACAATAAGATTCATACCCACCTCTTCCAACTCTACCTCTTAGCTGATGTAGTTGAGCTAATCCAAATCTTTCGGCATTTTCTATTATCATTACAGACGCATTAGGAACATTCACTCCTACTTCAATTACAGTTGTTGATATAAGAACCTTAGTTTCCCCACCCTTAAATCTATTTATTATTTCATCCTTTTCAGCTGGCTTCATTTTACCATGAAGTATTTCTACCTTGATACCCTCGAAGACTCCTTGACTTACATCATTATAAACCTTCTCAACAGAGTTTAACTCATTTTTTTCATCTTCATCAATAAGAGGACATACTATATAAACCTGTCTTCCTTCTAAAACCTGTTCTCGAGCTAATAAGTACGCCCTTTCTCTTTTATTATCCTTATAAAATTGCGTTTGTATTTTTTTTCTCCCTGGAGGTAATTCATCTATGGCTGATATATCTAAATCTGAATATACATATAATGCCAAAGTTCTTGGTATAGGTGTTGCTGTCATTACTAAACAATCGGCTCTAGCCCCTTTATTAATTAGCTTACTTCTTTGTTCAACACCAAACCTATGTTGTTCATCTGTTACAACTAATCCAAGTTTGTTAAATTCTACATCCTCTTGTATTAATGCATGAGTACCAACAACAACCACTGGCTCATCACCCTTTATTAACTCTTTTATTCTTTTTTTCTCCTTAGTTGAAGTACTTCCAGTTAACAATTCAAAATGTACACCGAATTCTCCTAGTAACTTTCTTCCCTCTTCATAATGCTGATTTGCTAATATTTCAGTTGGAACCATCAAAGCTGCTTTGTAACCATTTCTAATCACATTAAATATAGCAATAAGACTAACTACTGTTTTCCCACTACCAACATCACCTTGAACAAGTCTATTCATTGCATAAGGACTTTTCTGATCCCTTAATATATCTCTAACTACTTTCGTTTGTGCATTAGTTAATTTATATGGTAATGATTCTTTTAAAGTTGTTAAATCCTCATGCCAATTGAATACTATCCCGTCAGCCTTTCCCTTTATCTGCTCCTTTAATAGCAATAACTTCATTGAATAACTAAACAACTCTTGAAACTTCAATCTTATCTTGGCATTTTTTAATGTTTCCTGAGTTTTAGGAAAATGTATTTCTCTAATTGCATTATCAAGGCCATCCATATTATATTTATCAAGTAGATATTTAGGCATATTTTCTTCAATTTTTATATTATCTAATATATGTGATATTAACTTTACTAACATCTTATCTGATAAATTACCCTTCAATGGATACTTAGGTATTATTTCACTTTTCAATGCTTCTTCTCCAGCTAGTGATGGGTTGGTTATCTCAATAACATTTCCTACCTTTTTAAATTTTCCCATTAAATTATAGCTCTTTCCTACATGGAATGTATTTCTTACATATGGCTGATTAAACCACTTTCCTATCACCCTATTTTCCCCATAAGCAAATTCAATAGTTGTTAAATTTTTACCCGTTCTTGTTCTAACATTTCCTTTATGACTTAAAACTCTACACCTTAGAATACTTTTCTCTTCCTCGTTTATATTTTCAGTATCTATATTCCCATTTACAAATTCATAATCTCTTGGAAAGTAAAGAAGTAAATCTATAATTGTAAAAATTCCCGCTCTATTTAATACTTCACAACTCTTAGGGCCAACTCCCTTTAATGATGATACCGGATTATATATAATCATAATAACACCTCAAATTCAATATAACTTATTAGATATTTTTCTTTATAAATTAACAAAAGCACCATAGGTGCTTTTGTTAGTTTATTATTCTACTGAGATTAAGAAGTAGTATAAAGGTTGATCTCCTTTATAAAGTTGTACATCTAAATCTTCATATTCTTCTTCTAAGTCTTGGATCATTCCATTAGCCTCTTCTTCAGTTACATCTTCACCATAGAATACAGTGATTAATTCACTATCTTCATCTACCATGTTTGATATCACCTGTTTAGCTACTGAAATCTTGTCTTCTCCAACTTCCTTAATTTTTCCTTCGATAATACCTAACATATTACCTTCCTTAATTTCAATACCATCCATTTCTGTATCTCTTACTGCATATGTAATAGAACCAGTCTTAACAACTTCTAGTAATGAATTAAGTTCTTCTGTATTCTCTTCAACTTCACCATCATGATTAAACATTGATATACATGTTATACCTTGTGGTATAGTTTTTGTTGGAATAACTATAACATCTTTATCAGTTATTTCTGCCGCTTGATTAGCTGCCATTATAATATTCTTATTATTTGGTAATATATAAATATGTTCTGCATTTATTTTATTTATACAGTCTAACATATCTTGAGTTGAAGGGTTCATTGTTTGACCACCTTCAATAACATGATCAACACCTAGATCTTTAAATATATTAGTAATACCAGCACCCATTGCAACTGTTATAAATCCATACTTTTTCATTTCTTGAGTTTCTTCTGTTGCAACTTCCTCTACATTATATCCTTCTGATTCTAATAGTTCTCTATGTTCTTCTCTCATATTATCAATTTTAATTTTTGATAATTCTCCAATTTTAACTGCTTTTGATAATACTAAACCTGGATCATTAGTATGAATATGACACTTAATAACATCATCATAACCAACAACAATCATCGAATCACCTAAAGCTTCTATTTCATCTTGGAATGCCTTTGCATTTTGTGCATCACCTAAAATAATAAATTCAGTACAGTATCCAAATTTAATATCTATATCACCTGTAGATTTTGCACCTACAACTTCAACATTTCTTTTTTCAACTTTTTTAACTTCTGCAACGATACCTTCTTTTAAAGCTTGAAGCATCCCTTGAAGTATAATGTATAATCCCATACCACCTGAATCTACAACCTTAGCCTTTTTTAAGGCTGGTAATAATTCTGGTGTCATATCTAACATTATCTTTGAAGCTACATTCACTTCTTCTAATAATTCAGTTACGTTATCAGTAGTAATTTCTTCAGTTTTTTCAGCTGCTGCTCTTATAACTGATAAAATTGTTCCTTCTGTTGGTCTCATTACAGCCTTATATGCAGCCTTAGAACCTTCAACAAAAGCTAATTTAAACTCTTCAGCAGTTACTTCTTCTTTACCTTCTAATCCTTTAGACATACCTCTAAGAATTTGAGATAATATAACTCCTGAATTTCCTCTTGCACCCATAAGTGCACCTTTAGCTAATTTTCTTGAAACTTCTCCAATTGACGTAGAATCTAATCCTTCTATTTCCTTTACAGCTGCTCTAAATGTCATTGACATATTAGTCCCTGTATCTCCATCTGGCACAGGGAATACATTTAGTGCATTAACAAAATCACTTTCCTCTGCCAATCTATTACTACCATTAACCATCATATTGTAAAAATGATGGCCATTTATCTTTTTAAATTCCATTAAGTTTACCTCCTAGACTCTAACCGCTTGAACATTCACAGTGATAGATGCTACATTTAATCCTGTGTAATTTTCTACGCTATAACGTACCTTTTGAATTATATTATTTGCTATTACAGAAATTTTCGTTCCGTATTCAACCATTATATATAGTTCTATGTTAAGTTTATCATTTTCTGTTAAAACAATCTTAACACCTTTGCTTAAATTTTCTACTCTCATTAATTCCCATAGTCCTTCAGTAGCGTTTTTTGAAACCATACCTACCACACCATAACATTCCATAGTTGATAAACCAACTATCTTTGCTAATACTTCTTCAGAGTAATGTATATTACCGTTTTCTTTTGAAAATCCAACCATTACTATTCCTCCTCATATTATATCCTTATGTCTATTCTATATTAATAAGTTCCATTATTCAAGATTAATTATAATTTATAATAAAGTTATTATACTTTTTTTAATATTTCTATTGCAATTTATATGATTTCTATGATACAATTAACACCGTCCTATTGAAGATAATTTTATATTTTAATATAAGAGGAGGTGTTTTCAATGGCAAGAAGATGCGAAGTTTGTGACAAGGGTGTTGTAGCAGGTGTACAATACAGCCATTCACACCGTCAATCAAAGAGAACTTGGGCTCCAAACATAAAGAAGGTTAAGGCTTTAGTAAATGGAACACCAAAAACAGTTCATGTTTGTACAAGATGTCTTAGATCTGGTAAAGTTCAAAGAGCAATATAGTTCAAATAAAAAGATGCAATTGTTGTCCACAATTGCATTTTTTTATTTTTTAACATCTTTTTAGATGTAATTATGTTCATAATCAAATATGTTAACTTACTTCTAAATTGTAAGAAACTTTAATTAATCATTTTTTTCTTTTGAAAAATCTAATAATACTTGAAATAAATTTTGGTAGTTTAATAGCTACTATTCTCATGACTTCCTCCATAAAAAAATTTAATACTTCTACCTTATAATTGTATGCACTAAATTCTATAATGTTCCTACTTTTTTAATCCCTTGAATAAATAACTAATATTTTTCCACTTTTAAATGTAATTTCAATATCTTCTTCTAAGAATTCATTACATATTGTTCTCGGTTCTAATAGCTGTAAATTATAATCTTCTAAAGTGTACTTACCACCCTTTATAGTTAACCCTTCAACTTTATCACTTAAGGCATGAAAACTTATTACTTCCATTAAATCACCTTGCACTTTAAAGTTTTTATCTTTTACATACATTAAATTATTGTCATCAATAATAGTAATATTATTACCTTCTTTCAAGGCTATTAACATAAGTCCAACATTACCTAATGTATGGTCCATTCTAGTTCCAGTTCCACCAAAGATGAGAAACTCTTTCCCACCTCTTTCTTTTCCTATTTCATAGGCTAAATGAGTATCTGTATAATTTTTTTCAGGTGGATATTTTAAACATTCCACACCTTTATTTTTAAAATACTCTATGAGCTCTAAGTTTGCTGAATCAAAGTCTCCAAGCATTAAATTAGGTAGTATATTATATGTTTTTAATATATTACATCCACTATCTGCTCCAATAATAAAGTCATCTTCCTTTAAATATTCTAACAATCTTTCTTTTGAAGGGGGTGTTCCTCCTGAAATAATTACAATTCTCATCTATATAGCCTCTCTAAGTGCTTTAATATTCTCACTAACATTTCCACCTTTAAACACAGCTGATCCAGCAACCACTACATCAGCTCCAGCATCTACTACTGATTTAATATTTGAAGGGTCCACGCCTCCATCTACTTGTATCACCATATCCATATTATACATGTCTTTTAATTCTTTTACTTCTTTAATTTTCTCTATAGCATATGGTATGAATTTTTGTCCTCCAAAGCCTGGATTTACCGACATAATTAATACCATATCTAAACTTGGTACTAAATCCTTAATTAAGCT
>JBOFVP010000157.1:0-36307 GCA_051653165.1 Clostridium sp. | reverse complement strand
CCTAAATATTTTCTTTCCTTTACTAGGTCATATATTCTAATACCGCACACCTTTTTAGACATTCCGGCATCACCATTGAAAAAGTTGTATTCTTCTCTACTATTGATAAAGTTGTAATTAACTACTGTTGTAAACTTTTGTCCATTTGCCAGTTGAGATGTCTTTGTAGCTTCCTTCTTAGCCTTAAAAGCTGCTAAGTCTGTTATCCCTTCTTTAGATCTAGTCTTTACTATTTCATCTGCTACCTTAGTTGAATTAGCTACTGCTTCTGCCTTTATATATCCATTTCTCTTTAATTCTTTATAATGTTTATTACATAACTCTTTAGCTACCGCTTTATTTCCGCAAACTCTACATTTTTTACTCATTATTATCTCTCCTTTTAGATGATATAGTTTTTATTGTACTTATATTTATTTCTATGCTTCTTCACAAGACCTATCTTCATTAATTGATCCATTGTGTTCTTATACTCTTCTACAACTCCATTGAAGCCTAATGTAAGTGCTATTTCATAATCAGTTGCAGGTCTTTTACTCAACACGCACTCTCCTGGCATACTATCAATTAGGCTTACTATTTCTCCATTGGCATTTACAGCTTCTCTTAATATCCCTGCACAAGTCAGTAAATTATAATCTTTAATTAAGTCATATAATCTCTTCATTCTATCTAACCTCCATATTTAACTGGTCTTTCATTATTAAATGTCTCAAATATTCACTTACTGTCATTCCCTTTTTACTAGCCAATTTTGCTACTTGTTCTCTCTCATCTTTAGTTGCTCTCATCTTTACAAATACATCTTTCATTCTTAATTGCTCCTTTTCTTTTTTATTGGCCAAGTGGCCACTTTAGTTATAAAAAAATTTGTTTTAATTTGCTCTACACTCTATCATTACTGCTTTCTGTTATCTTCTTACACATTTCATATATAAACTTTTTTCAATTTGTACTTAATAGTCATTATGTTTACTTTCAATTTATGTTCCACTTACTTATCCGTATCCTGCTCTACAGCTTCCTCTGTGTTCTTTAAGTCAGTACTTATTCATTTACTTGTTTTCATATTAGCTATCCTTCCAATCAATCGGTGCTCACCTATACCATCGGGCTCCTCCCATTTCCGACTTCATTTTCAAAAGCTTATATTATATATTACGTGGCCTCTTAAAAAAAGACTCCTAATTCTTAAAAATAATGAAACTTTTTTTCAGGAATATGTTTCCTATAAATATATGATATCACTTTTGACATCACTTTTCAACCTTAAAATGATATCTTTTTTGATATCACTATGCTATAATATAAATATAGTAGTCATATATATAAGGAGTTGAATATTGCATGGCCCTAAGAGAAAGTAAAACTAGATATCCATTATCTATAAGGAAAGATTTAAAAGAAGAACTTGAAGAAATAGCTAAAAAGAAGGACATTAGCTTGAATTCATTAATAATAAGTATAATAGAAGAATATTCAAAGAAAGAGGCTGGTCAGGAATAGACTAGTCTTTTTTCATGCCGAAAACTCTGGCCAAAACTGGCTAGTTTCATGTCATTGCAGTGACAAGATATTATGGCTAATTGTCATTGTAGTGACATTGGCCAAATATTAAGAATGGCTATTTTGAAGGGATTGCTTGATTATGGCTAGCCACGCCTATACATATACATATATATTAAGCAAGACTAGCCACATTTGCCAGCCATGTTTTTTCGACTGTCATTTGGCCATTTTTAGGCTAGCTTCATCAAGAGGTCATTCATTTAATACAAAGACAGTTTAGCGAGCGGAGCCCCCCTCCACTCTTTCCACTTGGAACCTGTTATCATAGAAGCACCGGAGCATACCCATGCTCCTTAGCCTTGGGGTGGAGTTATCTTTTTACAATAATATTCATAAGAGATTACAATCTGGCCGGCCCATGAAATCCTGCCTTCTGCTAAAACCATTAGATTGTTATATCAGGATTTAATAGCTATTAATAATACTGTCTCCTTTGGATATCAGGCCCGCCACGCCTCATTATAAGCTTTCATCAACAAATAAACTACCCTTGATTAAAACTGTCCTTAGGAAGCACATGACAGGAATATACAATAATTAGCCATAAGTGTCATGAGCATGACAGCTCTATATATTAAATGGCTTTTGTATGAATTGGCTAGAACTAAATAGAAATGACTATTTTTAGACAACAAAAAAGAGCACTAACGCCGGCAAAGGTTTCTGCTCTTTTTTATAAATACAACTATTCACTAGTCAAAGCTGACGCTTGACTTTTTATAATAAGTAACGCCCGCAAAGCTTTTTACTCTATCTTAATTATAGTCCAGTCAAAATAAATATACAATATCTTACTTTAATTTTATTTCATATTTTCTAACGGACTAAATCTTTGATAAGATTTTCTTATATCTGTCATAGTAACATCTAAATATGCTTGCTCTGTAACAGTAACACTACTATGTCCTAATATCTTTGATAACATAAATATATCTCCACCACTAAGCAAAAATCTTTTAGCAAAATTATTACGTAATCCATGAGGAGCTATATTCTTAGTTATCCCAGCTCTTTCTCTATAGCATCTAAAGTTCCTCTCAAAATTACTAGCTGTAATTATAGTACCTTTTTTTGTTGGAAATAACCAGTCACTCGTGCAATATCTATCTTTATACTGAAGCCACTTTCGAAGAACAGTTGACATAGTATTACTAAAGAATACATATCTATCCTTTTTACCTTTATTTATCTCAGCAGGAATAAGTATAGTTCTTCTCTCAATATCTATATCTTCTAACTTTAGATTTAATGTTTCAGATAACCTCATCCCCGTATCAAATATAAGCTGTATTATTGTATAATCTCTATACTCGCTAAATATAGTAACATTAATTGCTTTTACTAAAGCTTTAAATTCTAGATCTGTAATATCCTCTTTCATTTTTCTTTTTGCTTTTACAAATTTAATTTTCTCCAATGGAGATTTCTTAATGTACTTCTTATCTAAACAATAATTAAAAAAAACTTTCATATTTCTAATATAATTATTGATTGTAGCATCACTCATTGGTTTACCAAAATCTTTTCGTGAATCAGGATGATTATACGCTACAGTTTTATCATCAGATACATATGAGTATTTCCCTCTCTCTTTTGTAAACTTAAGATAATCTTCAATCTGTTCTAAAGTTACCTCATTTACTGTTGAAATCATATGTTCCTCTTTTAAGTACTTAAATAATAACATTAATGTTGACTCATAACTATTTATTGTTTTTTTACTTAATTCTTTCAATGAACAATATTCCATGAAATCTTCCATGTAGAATTCTAAGTCTTTTTTACTTTTTAATAATTTTGCCATAACAAAAAACACTCCTCTCGTCAATACATTTTTGTAATTGCGAATCGAAGTGTTTTCACGTATGTTGAACAACTAGTTTGTAGGCCTAAAAAACAGTTTGTAGGCTTTTTAATACGACTGGTAATTTTTTACCAAACGCTACATCCCTCTATTTTACTGACTTTACAATGAACTAACTTACTTTATTTTTAAGTCTTAGCTTGTCTGCAATTATTGCTATAAATTCTGAATTAGTAGGCTTTCCTTTATCATGTTGAATTGTATATCCAAATAATTTTGTGATAGCTTCAACTTGTCCTCTACCCCAAGCAACTTCAATAGCATGTCTAATTGCTCTCTCTACTCTTGAAGCAGTAGTATTGTACTTCTTAGCTATATTTGGGTATAACTCCTTAGTAACTGCTGATAACAGTTCCATATCATTAACAACCATTGTAATAGCTTCTCTTAAATACATATATCCCTTAATATGTGCAGGAACTCCAATTTCGTGAATAATTGTAGTAATTTCTGCTTCTAAATCTACAGGACCTTTTCTTACTGGAACAGACATAGGTCTATCATATGTTTCAACTTGAACACTTCTTCTAACACCATCACCAGTAATTACATTACTAAACATTTCTCTGATTCTTGTTGTGAATACTTCCATATCAAATGGTTTTATAACATAATAGTCGGCTCCAAGTCCAATTGCTCTTTGAGTAATCTTATCTTGTCCAACTGCTGATAAAACAATTACTCTTGGCATAACTTCTAATTCCATTTGCCCTAATTTCTCTAATACTCCTAATCCATCAAGATGTGGCATTATAATATCTAGAACGACTAAGTCAGGTTTCTTTTCAACTATTAAGTTAAGCGCCTCTCTTCCATCTTTTGCGATTCCTGTAACAATAATATCTTTTTGATTTAACAAATAATCATTTAAGATGCTACAAAACTCCTTATTATCATCTGCGATTACTACTGAAATTTTTGAATCTACCATGTTTCTCTCCCCTTAATCCTAAAATTATGCTATAAATATATTATAGCTACCTTATTTATTTACACATTTCAATTTGTTACGTATCCTTATTGTCTTAATTTATTATCTTCTGTACTTAATATTCTATCTATTATCTTATTATATCATAATAGATAATAATTTTGAATATTAGTAAATAAATTAATCCTAATTAAAAATCACATCACAATTATTACCAACTATTGTAAATTATACACTTAATATATTTGTTTGTAAAGCCCATATTTTGTAATATTTGAGTTTTTCTTTATTTTTTATGCTCAAAGAAAACTCTTTGAGCATAAATTTTATTTTATTATACCTGCATCTTGTAACATCCACTCGATATAGATACCATAACCTGTATCAGGTTTATTAATTAACACATGAGTAACCGCTCCAACTATTTTACCATTTTGAATAATTGGACTTCCACTCATACCTTGAACTATTCCTCCTGTTTTTTCTAATAATCTTGGATCGGTAACTTTAATAACCATACTTTTAGGTCCTGAGACTTCTTGTTGCAATAATTTTGATATTTCAATTTCATATTCTGTTGGTCCACTTTCATCTACAGTTGTTAAAATTGTTGCCTTTCCTTCTTTAATTTCATCTCTGAATCCAACCTTATATGCTTTAGCATTTGTATTGTATCCTTCTTTTACAGTGCCAAATATTCCGCATTCTGTATTTTTTGCTATAGATCCTATTGGGGTATTTTCATTCATAAAGATTCCTTTTAACTCTCCTGGATTTCCTTTTTCACCTCGTTTAACACTAATAATAGATGAATCAAATAATTCTCCATTTTTCATTCCAAATGTTTTATTAGTATCGGAATCTGTAATTGGATGTCCAAGTGCTCCAAATCTACCACTTTTCTCATCATAAAAAGTCATTGTACCTACACCTGCCATAGAATCTCTAACCCACAAGCCTAGTTTATACTCTGATCCATTCTCCTTAATTAAAGATATTTCTTTATTTAAAACATCTCCATCTCTATTTATTTGAAGTATTGCTTTATCATTTTTAGAATTTTTCACTCTTTTAACTAAATCCTTAGAATTTTTTACATTTTCGTCGTTATATTTTAGAATAACATCTCCTACTCTTATATCTGCAATCTTAGCAGGCGCTTCTATCCTTTCATTTTCTAAAGCAATATCTGAAAAACCTACTACTAAAACACCATTTGATGCAATTCTAACACCTACAGGAACTCCACCTGGAATAACTTCTAGGTTTGGTACCTTAAGAACTTGAACACTCTTAACTGGAATTAAACCCAAAATGCTTATGTTATATCCCTCATCTGTTTCACTAGCTTTTCCTAGTGGTCCTAATGCATCAGAAAATGTAGCAATATCACTACTACTTGATACATAAAATTTATCTGGTATTTTTTTTAGGGCAAAACAAGTCATAACAACTAAAATTAACAAGGGAGCTAATATAACAGTAATACCTTTAAATATATTTTTTTTCATTTTATCTCCTCCTTTGCTTTAATTTTAGTTTCCCACATGACAAGCTATTTATGTTATAGGTTCATTACTATAAAAGTAAACATTTTCTTGATTTTATAAAACTTCTTCTATATATTTTAATTTTGTTATTATTCAAAAAAAATAAAACCACATTTGTGATTTTATTTTTACCTATTATTTAGAAAATTATTCCTAAATAACCCCCTTTATTTCATCTTTTTTTATTTCAGATAAATTATACATTTCTTTAACATTTTCTAAGGTTGCTTCACTTACGGTATCTCCACCAAGCATTGTTGCCACCTGATATATTTTTTCATCCTTAGATAACACCTGTAATTTAGTAAATGTCTTCTCATCTTTAACCTCTTTTGATACAAAATAATGCTCATCAGAAAGAATTGCAATTTGAGGAAGATGGGTTATACATAAAACTTGATGATTAATACTAACTTGATACATTTTTTCTCCTACTCTTTGTCCAACTGATCCACTAATTCCTGTATCAATTTCATCAAAAATCAGTGTGGGAATAGCATCTTTATCTGCAAATACACATTTAAAGGCTAACATTATTCTCGATAGTTCCCCACCTGATAAAACTCTCTCAAGTTGTTTCAAAGGTTCTCCTGGATTTGTAGATATTAAAATAGATACATCATCAAAGCCTGTTTCATTGAAATAATCAGTAAATATAACTGATATTTCAAGCCTAGATTTATTTAATCCTACATAAGAAAGTTCTTCTAAAAGTTTATTTTCAAGTTCACTCTTACCATCAACTCTAAGGTTATGAAGTTTTTTGCCAACTTCCCTCATTTTATTAAGTAGAACTTCTTCCTCTTCGTATAGTTTCTTTAATATCTCTTCTCTATTCATAAGATCATCATATTGTTTCACTAATCCATCGTAGTGCTTCAATACATCCTCAATAGTTGCACCATATTTTTTCTTATAGGAATTAATAGTATACAATCTTTCATTTATTGCAGCTAAACGTTCTTCATCATATACAATTTCTTCTTTTATATCTCTAATATCTCTAGATAACTCTTGCAATGAATAAAATGCACCTTCAAATCCTTCTCTCTTATCCTTTAACCCTTCATAGCATCTCTCTAAAGCAGTTAATTCACCTACTATTTTTGAAATGCCATCTAGAATAGAGTACCCTTCATCCATTTCATTTAAAAGTCCATAACTTACTTTTAATGCATTATTTATTTTTTCCGCATTAGATAGTATAGAAAATTCTTCTTTTAAATCTTCCTCTTCATTTCTTTTCAACTTACCTTTGTCAATATCTTCAATTTGAAATTTAATATAATCTAAAAGACGATTACCATCTTTAGTTTCATTTAGTGCATTAATTCTTTCTCTTAATAAAATTAATTCTTCTCTTAATAATGAAAATTCACTTAGCTCATCCTTTATATTTTCAAAGATATAGTTATCTAAATAACTGCTATGATTTCCTTTTTGTAATAATGCACCAGTTTGGTGTTGACCATGTATATCTAATATTCTCTCTCTTATCTTCTTTAGTTGAGTTACAATTAAGCTTTTTCCATTTACTTTAATTAAGCTTCTTCCACTTATAAAAGTTTCTCTACATATAATTAAAACATCATCAAATTCAATACCAAGTTCATTTAAAATTTCCCTTGTATTCTCATTTTCAATAGAGAATATAGCTTCAACAGTAGTTCCATCTTCTCCCGTTCTTATTAGATCCTTAGAAAATTTACCACCTAAAACATAGTCGATTGCATCAATTAAAATAGATTTTCCTGCTCCTGTTTCTCCTGAAAGAATATTAAATCCTTCCTTAAAATCCACAGCTAACTCCTGAATCAGTGCAAAATTTTTAATATTTAACCTTAAAAGCATTCTTCCCCACCCTCAAACTATTCTCTTATTAGTTTATTTAACTTTTGAACCATTTCTTCAGCTGCTTCTATTGTTCTAACTAAAATAAATATTGTATTATCGCCTGCAACAGTACCTGCAATTTGAGTAAAACCTAATGTATCAATTGCCTCTGCTGCTGCTGATGCCCCACCTGTAAATGTCTTTACAACTACTATTTTATCAACATTCTCAGCTGAAATTACCGCATTAATTAATATGTTAGATAATTTATCATTCATGGTTGATTTATCTGTTGAAGGAACAGCGTACTTATATTTACCACTAGTTCCTTGCATTTTTATAAGTTTTAAATTTTTTATATCTCTTGAAACAGTAGCCTGAGTAACATCAAAACCTTCACTTTTTAATGCTTCAGCAAGTTCCTCTTGTGTTTCTATATCTCTATCTTTAATTAGTTCTAAAATCTTAGTATGCCTTTTTGATTTCAAAATATTTTCTCCTCACTTTTTAGAATTTACTACTTAATAGTTTTGCCCTTAGTACTTTAAAATAATCATAATCATTAAATAAAATCACATTTACCTTTTTCTCTTCTTTATTAATTATTATCTTTGATTTATCATCAATTTCAACATTCTCTTGTCCATCTAGCGTTAAGTACATTTCTTCATTAAGATTTTCCGCAAAAATTTCCAACTTAGAATCTCCTCCAATTACTATTGGCTCCATACTTTTTGTATGAGGACAAATTGGTGTTAATGTTATTACATCAAGATTCGGATATATCAACGGTCCCCCTGCCGAAAAAGAATATGCCGTTGACCCCGTTGGAGTTGATATAATAAGTCCATCACCCTTAAAACTTGCATAGTATAAATCATCAATATAAACAGTAAACTTTACTATTCTAGATAATGTTCCTCTTGAAAATACTATATCATTTAATGCATTATGAATTTTCCCATTTTCCTCTTTAGCCTTTAACATCATTCTACTTTGTAGTTTAAATTCCCCACTCTTTATTTTACTTATTGCATAATCTATATCCTGCTCTTCTATACTAGATAAAAACCCAAGATTCCCTATATTAATTCCAAGAATAGGTGCAGTGGTTTTATGTACAATTTTTCGTGCTACACTCAATATTGTACCATCTCCACCTAACACAACAATAAGCTCCAAATCCTCTAAGTTTTTTTCTTTTTCAACCTCAAAAGAATTTATAACCCTAATATGGGACAATCCAAATCCCTCTATTAACTTTCTTTTTATTTCTTTCAGTATTATTCCACTATCATCTTTTGATGGATTTATTGCTATTGCTATGTTTTTCATTTATTACACCCCTGCTATATCTCACTATGTGATGCATCAACTATAGTTTCTACATCTTCCCTCTTATAATTACTTTCTTTGTTTTTATCCTTAGTAAAGTAAACTAAATACTCAATGTTTCCTTCAGGACCTTTTATTGGTGAATAATCAATTCCAAGTACGTTTAAATCATGGCCTTCAAGCATGTCAATTATTTTATAAACAACATCCTTATGTACTTCTATATCTCTAACAACGCCTTTTTTACCAACTCTTTCTCTCCCTGCCTCAAATTGTGGCTTAATAAGTGCAACAACTTCTCCAGTTTCTTTTAAAAGAGAAATAGTAGCTGGCATTATTGTTTTTAATGATATAAATGAAACATCAATTGAAGCAAAATCAAGAAGTTCTCCAATGTCCTTTGGAGTAACATATCTAATATTAGTTCTCTCCATACATACAACTCTCTCATCTGTTCTTAACTTCCATGCAAATTGTCCATATCCTACATCTACCGAAAATACCTTTGAAGCACCATTTTGAAGCATGCAATCCGTGAAGCCTCCAGTTGATGCTCCAATATCCATACATACCGTATTGTTTAAATCAAGAGTAAACTTCTTAATAGCCTTTTCTAGCTTTAATCCACCTCTACTAACGTATGGTATTTCTTTTTCTCTACATTCAATACTAGCATTTACACTAACCTTCTCACCAGCCTTATCTACTCTTTGACCGTCTACAAATACTTTCCCAGCCATTATTGATGTTTTAGCTCTTTCTCTTGAAGATATTAGTCCCTTCTCTACTAATAATATATCTAGTCTTTCCTTTTTATCTGCCATTGCTTTCTCCTTCATTTAACTTAAGAATAAAATCATAAATCTTTTCAGGACTTAATCCATTTTCCGTATATAGTATATCAATGTGTCCTTGATTTACAAATTTATCATCATATCCTAAGTTATAAACATTTCCTTTATATGACTTCTTATTTAAATAGCTTAAGATTCCTTCTCCAAATCCACCTCTTATCACATTATCTTCCATTGTAATAATAGTTTTAAACTCTTTTGAAATCTCATCTAGCATTTTCATATCCATTGGCTTTACAAAAGTTGCATTAACAATTGAAACCCTTATATTTTCTCTTTTTAAAAGTTCTGATGCAAGCAGCGCATGTTGTACCATTTTTCCTGTAGCTAAAATAACAAGCTCTTCTTGTTCCTTTTTAAGCCATTCCCATTTTCCTAAAGAAAATTCCTTTAATGGAGAAATACCATCTATCATATCTCCACCTCTTGGATATCTAATTGCAACAGGTTCATTTAATGATAATGCATATTTAAGTAATGGTTTAATTTCACTAATACACTTTGGTGCCATAATTCTTAGGTTTGGTATAGATGAAAGATATGACAAATCAAAAATACCTTGATGGGTTTCACCATCTTCCCCAACAATTCCCGCTCTATCTAAGCAAAGCACAACTGGTAAGTTTTGTATACAAATATCATGTAACACCTGATCATATGCTCTTTGTAAAAATGTTGAATACACTGCAAATACAGGTTTTATTCCTGATGTTGCCATTCCTGCTGCTAATGTAACTGCATGTTGTTCTGCAATTCCTACATCAAAAAATCTTTCTTCATAAAGTTTTTTAAAGTTTGCTATTCCAGTTCCATCTGGCATTGCTGCAGTAATTGCAACTACACTTTCATCTTCTCTTGCAATGTCACATAACGCTTTTCCAAAGCTACTTGAGTAGCTATTCTTAGATATTGAAAGTGGTTCACCTGTTTCACTATTAAATGGTGGAACTCCATGGAATTTCTCTGGGCTATTTTCTGCATGACTATATCCCTTACCCTTATGAGTTATTGTATGAATCAAAACAGGTCCTTTAAGATTTTTAGCCCTGTTTAGTACCTCATTCATTAATTTTATATTATGACCATCTATAGGACCTATATACTTAATTCCCATTTCTTCAAAAAGCATTGAAGGTACTACAAGTTGTTTAATACTATCCTTTATTTTAGACAGTGAATTATGTATACACCTTCCTATTCCTGAAGAATCTAAGGTTGATCCCACATCATTTTTTATCTTATTATAAGTTGGCCCCATCCTCAAATTATTTAAATGAGCACTCATTCCACCAACATTACATGATATTGACATACCATTATCATTAACTATAATCACCATATCTGTTTTATTATAGCCAACATCATTTAGCGCCTCAAATGTCATTCCTCCAGTTAATGCACCATCTCCTATAACTGCTACAACTTTATGGTTCTCTTTTTTAATATCTCTTGCTCTTGCCATACCAAGTGCAGCTGAAATTGATGTTGAACTATGTCCCGTATCGAAATAATCATAATGACTTTCATTTCTTTTTGGGAATCCACTTAATCCTTCGTGTTTTCTAAGCTTATCAAAACCATCTTTTCTACCTGTTAAAATTTTATAAACATAGCTTTGATGGCCTACATCCCATACTATTTTGTCACTTTTAAAATCAAAGGTTTTAAAAAGACTTAATGTTAATTCTACAACACCTAAATTTGGTGCCAAATGTCCACCAGTTTTAGATACCTTTTCTATTAAAAACTCTCTTATATCCCCACCAAGAATTTCAAGTTCTTCATTAGATAAAGAGTGAAAATCTTCAGGTAAATTTATTTTATCTAATATTTTACTCATTTTACCATTCCTTCTATGTTAGTTTTCTCTCTCAAGAAGTGCACGTGTTAATTTTTCTAACTCCGTTGAATTCCCATTTAGTGTATCTAATATTTCAATACACTCCTCTGTGATTTTATTACACATTCTTTCGCACTGTTCTAACCCATAAACACTTATAAAATTAGTTTTATTTCTATCCTCATCCATTTTAGTGTTCTTTCCAAGCTTCTCAACAGACCCAACAACATCTAAAATATCATCCTTTATTTGAAATGCTAATCCTAGCTTCTTTCCATATTCCTTAAGCAACTTTAATTCCTCATCATTTGCACCACCTAGTATTCCTCCAGCAAGCACAGATGCCACTATTAAAGCACCAGTTTTTTTCTCATGCATATATTCTAGCTCTTCAAGTGATATTTTCTTTCCCTCACTAATTATATCAACAACTTGACCTCCAATCATACCTTCAGCCCCTGCAGCTTCTGATATAATTTTTGAAGCTTCAAGAGCTTCTATTCCACTTCTCAATGAAAAGTTAAACATAACATTCATAGCTTCATTTAATAGAGTATCTCCTGCAAGTATTGCAATATTTTCTCCAAAAACCTTGTGATTAGTAGGTTTTCCTCTTCTTAAATCATCATTATCCATTGATGGGAGATCATCATGTATTAGCGAGTATGTATGGATCATTTCAACAGCAGCTGCCATATCAATAACATCCTTGTAATTTTCCTTATACATTTCATATATAAGCAATAATAGTATTGGCCTAATTCTCTTTCCACCAATATTTATCGAATAAGCTGATGCATCATATATTAATTTATTATAACCACTTTTACCCTTAAAGTAATCTTCTAAGTAATTATCAACCTCTATTTTCAATTCATTAATTCTCATTTTCTAAGTTTAACTCCACTTCTTCATTATCTTTAATTATAGAAATCTTTCCTTCTAATGTATTTAAAGTCTTATGAAGCTTATTCACTAATTTAACACCCTCTTCATAAGATTTCATACTTTCTTCTAATGATAACTCATTTCCTTCAAGTGAATATAAAATATCTTTTAATTTCTGTAGGTTATTTTCATAACTTTCTTTCTTAGCCATATATCCTCCTACTTCTTTTTGGTAAAGGAACCCCTTACCTTTCCATCCTTAAATAATATACTTATTTCTTTTTCATTTTCCAAATGATTTTTCGATGAAATTATACCATTTTCATCTTCTATTATAACATATCCCTTTTCTAATAGTGATATAGGATTTCTTGCCATTAATAATGAATTAAACCCTTTTAACTTTTCCTTTTCTAGGGATATTCTATTTTTCATAATTAAACTAAGCTTTGAATGAATTGTATCTAATTCATTGTAGCTATTTACTATTTTTATTTCGGGAGAATTTAATTTCAACACTCTATTTAATGTATTTAACTCATCCCTATTAGATTTAAACAAATTAGAAATATAACTATTTAATCTTTCCTCTAATAATTCTAATTCATAATTCATTTCTTCTTCTCTTGGCACAGCAATTTCTGCCCCTTGTGATGGTGTTGCTGCTCTAACATCTGCAACGAAGTCTGATATTGTATAATCAACCTCATGACCTACTGCTGATATAATTGGTATTGAAGAATTGAAAATTTCATATGCTAATTCTTCTTCATTAAAATTCCAAAGTTCCTCTATAGAACCTCCACCTCTACCAATAATTATTATGTCTACATTTTGATTATAATTGAAGTAATTTATTCCCTCTATAACTTCTCTATAAGCACCCTCTCCTTGAACCTTTGCTGGATAAAGTACTAAATCTATTTTTGAATTTCTTCTTCTTGCAACATTTATAATATCTTTTATTGCTGCACCAGTGTTTGAAGTTACTATTCCTATTCTTTTTGGATATTTAGGAAGTTCTCTCTTGTTAATTTCATCAAACAAGCCTTCCTTTGATAATTTTTCTTTAAGCCTTTCAAATTTTATAAAAAGCTCTCCTAAACCTTCTTCTTTAATTTCATCACAGTAAAGTTGAAGGGAACCATTCCCATTGTATATAGAAACCCTTCCCTTAATCTCAACTTCCATTCCCTCTTCTAAGTCAAAATCTAAAAGAATTGCCTTCGATTTAAACATTACACAATTAATTTTAGATACTTCATCCTTTAAAGAAAAGTAGATATGACCACTTCCATGATATTTTAAATTAGAAATCTCCCCTTTTACAGAGAGATTGTTTAGTATAAAATCATTATCAATTATTTTTTTTAAATATGAACTTACTTCTGTAACCGATAATGTTTTTAATTTCATTATTATTCCTCCGAATTACATGCATTCTTTATTAATAATGTTGTTGTTAAGGCACCAACTCCACCTGGAACCGGTGTTAAGTATGATGCTCTTTCTATTACTTCATCAAATATTACATCACCAGTTATTTTTCCATTTAATGATGAAGTTCCAACATCAATTACTATTGCTCCTTCTTTGACAAAATCTTTACCAATAAATAATGGTTTTCCTATTGCAACCACTAATATATCTGCTCTATTGCAAACTTCTTTTAAATCCTTTGTTCTTGAATGAGCTATAGTTACTGTAGCATTTTCATTTAGTAGCATTTGGGCAACTGGCTTTCCAACAATATTACTTCTTCCAACTACAACAATCTCTTTACCAACAAGAGATATGTCTAAACTCTTTAATAGGGTAACTACTGAGTTTGGAGTACATGGTAAAAATGCTTTTTGTCCTGTATAAAGCTTTCCTGCATTTAAAACTGTTAAACAATCAATGTCTTTAGCTGGCGAAATGCTCTCTACAATTTTCTTTTCATCAAGCCCCTTTGGAAGTGGGAGTTGAATAATTATCCCTGTAACACTTGAATCATTGTTTAACTCTTCTATCTTTTTAATTATTTCCTCTTCCTTCTCATTCTCATTTAATATTACCTTAGAAAATTGAACCCCTAAGCTTGTAGCTACTTTTTCTTGGCTATTCATGTAGTATATTGAACCACCATCATTTCCAACCAATATCGAAGCAATCTTTGGGATAGCCTCTCCACGTTCTTTCTTTTCTTCTACAAGTTTTTTTATTTCTTCTTTTACCTTAAGTGCTACTTCTTTCCCATTTATAATATTCCCCATTACCCTTTTCTCCTTTTTATTAGTTAGATTTTAATGTTGAATCTAAAACTCCATTAATAAATGAAACCGATTTTTCATCTGAAAATTTCTTTGAAAGTTCTATTGCTTCATTTATCGCAACTCTGTCTGGTACATCTTCTGAAAATAACATTTCATAGATTCCAAGCTTTAATATTGCAAGATTAATCTTTGAAATCCTATCAACCTTCCAGTTTGATGCATTCTTTTCTATAAGAGTATGTATTTCTTCTGTTTTTTCTTCTACTCCATTAAGAGTTCTTTTTATATACTCTAGATCTAACTCTTTTAGATTACCTTCATAATTATCAAGAAAAACTTCTAAAGCCTCCTCTATACTGTCCTTGCTTAGCATCATACTAAAAATTAACTCCATTGCCTTTTCTCTTGAAACTTTTCTACTCATAATTGCCTCCTAAATATTACTGCTACTATTATTAACTTATATTATAAAGTTTAATCATTATATATCATATTAAGTTTAAAATTTATTTCTATACTTTTTAATTAATAATAACTAAGTCAAAATATACAAGTATAAATCCAAGTAAACTCTTATTTGAATACATGAATCCTTATATATGTATTTTCATTATATATAACTTGAGATAAAAATTCTACATTTTCTAATAATTTATGTCATACAAATTTTATTTAACAATATTCTTAAAATTTGTAAGATTATTAAATCTCCATTAACGAATTAAAAGGGGTGTTCTAAACACCCCTTGAAATTGTTATTTTTTTACTTCTTTTTCTTCCTTTTTAGGTAAGAATATGTTTTGAACATAAACGTCCACCCCACTTACCACAAGTCCTGTCATAGCTTCAACTGTCTTCTTAACATTCTCTTGAACTTGTATTACAACATCCATTATTTTAACTCCGTACTCTACAGAGATTGCAAGTTCAATTACAGCTCTTTCTTCTTCTAATGTTACCTTAACAGCCTTACCTGATGATTTTTTTCCCTTAAGAATTTGTGATAGGTTATTTGAAACTCCTTGGTGGAACTCTACTACTCCTGGTATTTCCTCTGCCGCAATTCCTGCAATTACAGAAACTACTTCATCTGATATCTTAACTATTCCGATGCTTCCATCATTTTTCATATTTTCCATGAAATTCACCCTCCTAGACTTTACATATGCAAAGTTTCCTTTATCTTGTGTTTATTATATCAAATATATATTTATATTACAAATAATTATTTTTTTACTTCAATTAGAATATTATTAATTTTAGATACGTCTTGTACTATTTCTTGAATTGCAGCAGAAGACTTTTCATCTAACCCATCCTTTGACTTAACTACCACTCTTGCCTTATTATTATCATCAATAAAGCAAATTGCATCTTCATAACCTTTATTTGTTATGTTTAACTCTATTCTTTTTTCTTGATCTTTTCTAACTGTTTTTTCTGTAATCTTTTTGTTTGCTTCATTTTTTTGTTCTTGAGTTGTATTTTTGTCCTCTAACATTGATTTAAATGATTGAATGTAAGCTGAATCTGCTTGTTCTCTTTCCCCTCTTGCAGTTACAAAAAATTCTGTTTGTGAACTTGCCTCTGTTCCCTTTTCCTCACCTGGTTGCTCAAGTAATGTTCCTAAATCTCCTGGGTCATTTAATCCTCCTGTGTTTAACTTAGCTGCTAATACACCTACGCATACTATTAAAGCTAATAATGTGAAAATAATACCAAACTGTTTTTTTGTCATTTTTAATTCCTCCATTCTTTATATAATAATATATATGCTAACTATTCTTAGAAAATACATTTACCTTATCTAAAGATACGTCAAAAAGATCTCCTACCGCTTTTTGCAAATCGTACTTTACTTTTGTGTTGCCAGCACCATCAGCAACTACCATTACACTAGTCACTCTTGGCTTTTTAGTTTCAACTACAAAGGGTTTTGTCCCTCCATTTTCTGAACTCATTACAACCTTGTCCCCTTGATTTTCAGTTTTATTAAGTCTTTTACCACCTTCAGTGTCAGTTTCCTCTGTGTTTGCAACTTGCACAGTTGAATCATATGCTATTTCCTTTTTTTCTCCACCTTCATAGGTGATAAACACATCAACTGACCCAACACCCTTGATTTGACTTAATATATTCTTTAAATCCTCCTTTTGTTTATCTTCATAAGTTAATACTGTTCCTCCTGAAGTTTCCTTAACAGTAGCTTCATTAGTTACTTCGCCATTCCCTCTTACTAGCTTTTCAATTTGTGGTGATAATACATCAAAGGCTATTAGTAAGATTCCAAGGCATAATATACCTGCTAATGCATTTGCAAATTTCTTTTGTTTTAATAATCCTTTAAGTTCTTCCATTAATTTTTTAAAATTCACTTATCACACCTCCCCTATTTCTTATTATTAATTGTTATTTTATTTTCCTCTATTGCTAATTCAAGGCTTAAATAAGCTCTTACCTCTTTTTCCTTTTTAGTTAATTCTATTTTTTCATTTTTATCCCCTATTTGTATCTTATCAACCTTTTTAATAGTATCATCTGACATTTGTACAGCTACTGATTTAATATCTACTGTTATATTTTTAAGATCAACTTTACTATCAACATCTACTTCAAATTCTGTTTTTGGAAACTTTTTTTCTAAATTTGAAATGATACTTTTGTTAAAGCTATCCTTAAACGCTTTTTCTTGAATATCATTTTTTTCTTTATCACCATCTGAATTATTCTGGGTAGTTTCTTTTGAAGTTGAGAACTCATCTATCATTTTAGTTAAATTCCCTTCTCCTTCTGATAAAAATGTTATTATTGGATTTATAATTACAGCTATTAAAATTAATCCCAAAACAAATTTCACATATTTTTTAAAAGCATTATCTGGTACAACTAATTCTACTGCTGTCATAAAAATCAATGTTGTTACTAACGTTATAATAAAGGTTTTTAATGCTTCCATCTTAACCTCCTACTATATACTTTCCCGTTGCTGCAAAAATACCAAGTAATACAAAAAACATTAAGCTTACACTTAAAACACATGATAATATCATTGTCATTGCATCACCAGCTGCTGCTATTGATGCTGTTATTCTTTTATCACTTATTGGCTCTACTAATGCTGCAGAAATTTTATATACAAATCCCATTAAAACAATTTTAATTATTGGGTATAAAATCAACAGTATAACTACAATTAGCCCTATTGCACTTATTGCATTTTTTATTATTAATGAGTATCCTGCAACTGATGTTATAGCATCTGAGAAAGCCTTTCCTACAATTGGAATAAAGTTATCAACTGCAAACTTTGTAGCCTTTAATGCTACAGCATCAATTGTATTAGATGTAATTCCTCTTATTGTAAGCATTCCTATAAACACCGTTATAATGAATCCTTGCATCCACATTACACTTGTTTTAGATAGTTTACATAAATTATCTATTTTATGTTCTTCTGAAAGATTGTTTGCAAATTGCAGTACAAAATTTATAAGTATTAACGGTATTATTATTGTTGTGTATAATCTTGGGATTATTGATACTGCTCCAAGCACTATTGGATCTATTGCTGCTGCCTGTGCAACACCACCAGCCATTCCAATCATTGTAATGATTACTGGGAATAATGCTCCTATAAAGTTTGACACTTCATAAATTACATCCTTTGCAACATCTACTGATACTAAAAAACTCTTTGCAAGCATCATAATTAAAATTGCATAACAGGCATAAAAAGCCACATTTGATACTCCCTGATTCTTGAAAGCTCCCTGTAAGTTTTTTAGTAATGAACATAGTATTGCCACAACTGCTAAGCTCATTGCAAGTTTTAAAACAGTCTTAACCTCTCTAAACAATATGGAAACTGCCGCCTTAGCAATATCACTAAAGGTTATATTACCCTCACCATTTGTTAAATAAGCTTTAAAATATTCCATTGGATCTAACTCATTTAATAGCTCTGTATCAGTTTCAATATTTTTTATATAATCATACAAACTATCTAGTCCAATGGTTTTAGCATCTATCTCATTTTGGTCTTCTATTTTATATTTACCATCATCTTCTGCCCCAGTTATAATAGTATTTACTCCACCTAAGAAAACTAAGGTTAAAAGAATAATCATAAATATACTATAATATTTCTTTGTACTTCTTTTTTTCATCCCTCTCCCTCCTACAATATTTGGAGAATTGAGTTTAATACAGCCATCAGAATAGGTATTGCAAGTGCTAATATCATAATCTTGCCTGAAAACTCAACCTTTGCCTTTAAACTACTCGCCTTAGCATCCTCACATATTTCTGCTGCAAATGATGCTAAATAGGCAATTCCTATTATCTTTAGTACAATACCTATATATACAGTATCTATACCAGCCTTACTGGACATTTCTTTTATGAAATTTATCACTTCTCCTAGTTGGCCAATCATAAGCATAAATATCATAGCTCCTGCTACTAATAACAGTAAAACTCCAACTACTGGTTTTGTCTCTTGCATTAATAAATATAGAAATAATGCAATAAACACAAATCCTATTATTTTAATAATCAACATGACTCACCTAAAATAAAAACATTGTTTTCACAGTAGAAAATAAATCGCCAACTAATGAAAGTGCCATCATTAAAAGTATAATTACACCAACTACATTTATAATAGTACTAATTTCCTTTTTCCCACCATTATCAAGTACCTTATCAATAACTAAAAGAGCTATTCCACACCCAGCCATCTTAAATAAAATTGTAAAATCTAGCATCCTTGTCCCACCTTATAATAAAAATATTGTAATCATTGCTCCGAAACATACTCCTAGGTATCTATACATTTTTGTGTTTTTTCTGTAGTACTCCTCTGCATCCTTGCTCGACATCTCTAAATTTCTTAATACTAAGGAAAAGATTTTTTCTTGCCCATACACACCTAAGTCTCCTAAAGACCTTATGAAATCCTCTATAATCCTTGTATCTTCTTCATTTAAATAAATCATATTCTTCTTATCTTTATAACTATATAAAAAAGCTTCATAAATCCCCCTAGACTTTGGAGATAATAAATCGTCACCAACTTCTATACATATTTGATTAAAGGGTTCTTTACTTTTCTTACCTAATATAAATAAAGCTTCCGGTAATGGAGTGTTGTTATAAATAACTTCATTTTGTAGAAGTGTTATTATTTTAATTAATTCTTTCAATTGGTAAAATCTTGTTTTGAATCCTTCACCCCATGCATATCCAATATATGAAGTAGTTACAAATATTAAAGATAAAAATACAAACTTTATCATTTATACAATTACCTCCTTTAGATTATAAACATTCTCTATTGTTCCTACACCGCATCTATTGCTAAGTACAACAACCTTATCTAAAATACCACTCGAAATTAAATCCCTAAAACCTTCCCTTTTATATATATCTTCGATATCATTTCCATGAACAGTAACAACTATGTTAACCCCAGAATTAAATGCCATATTTAAGGCATCAAGATCCTGCTTTGATCCTATTTCATCACATATTAATACCTCTGGAGATAAGCTTCTAATACTAAGTATCATTCCTTCACTTTTAGGACAGTTGTCTAATATGTCTGTTCTAATTCCAATATCCATCTGAGGAACCCCTAAATAAGATCCTCCAATCTCACTTCTTTCATCTACTATTACTACTTTTTTTCCTTGAAGAGATATTTTCTTAACTCCGTTAGATAAATTCCTTGATATATCCCTCAACAGTGTTGTCTTCCCACATTTAGGTGGTGAAATAATTAATGTATTAAAAACTCTATTACCTTTAACCAACTCCTCCATTAACTTATTTGAACATCCAATTACCTCTCTACAAATTCTAATATTTAATGATGAGATGTTCCTTATTGTTTTAATTCTCCCGCCATCTATAACACATTCTCCTGCAAGTCCAATACGATGCCCACCCTTTAATGTTATAAACCCTTGCTTTATGTCCTCTTCATAAGCATATAAAGAGTAATTTGAAATTCTTTGAAGTGTTTCCTTTAAGTCTTCACTAGTTACTTTATATTCAATAATTTTCTCTCCATTGTTCATTGAAAATATTATTGGTTTACCTATCTTCATTCTTATTTCATGTATATCCTTTAATTCTTTAAACTCTTTAAGCAATCCAAAAAGTTTAGCTGGAAATACTCTAAATACCTCATCATACATTTCTCACTTTCTCCTCCCATTTGTTTATTCTTATATAGATTTATTTCGCAACTCACAAAATTATTACTTAATTATAAAAAAAATATGTTAATTTTAAATAATTTTTTTAATTTAAGTTGTAAGTAAAAAACTAGCATACAATTGTATGCTAGCTCTTCTAACTAGTTTGCACTTTCATTACAGAAAGGACATGGTATTTTATTATTGTTTACAAAAGATTTTTCCGTAAATAAAGGTTTCCCACAATTTTTACAATTTATCTCTACATACTCATCCTCAAATTCTTCTAAATCTTCAAAAGATACCTCTTCAAAAAGCTCTTCTTGAATATTTGATAAATCTGAATTTAAAAATGAAACATTTTCTTCTAAGGTCTCATTATTGATTATTATTTCTTCCACTTTATTCCCTAAAGCTTCAATAACATTAGTAATTTCACTAAATATTTCTTTATACTCATCACTTTGGATATTTTTAATAATACCTTTAAGTTTTTCTATACTATTACTTATTTCTTCCATTTTCCCACTTCCTCACTTTTATTACATATAGCAAAAAGGGGCTGTCTGCTCCCATTTGGTTTCATGACAACCCCAAGGAAACATAAGAGTATTAAACTCTTTCCATGTAATCCCCAGTTCTAGTATCTATTCTTATAACATCACCTTCGTTAACGAACATTGGAACGTTAACAATTGCTCCACTTTCAACTGTAGCTGGCTTTAATGCATTTGTTGTAGTATTTCCTTTTACTCCTGGCTCACAGTGAGTAATTTGTAATTCAACAAAGTTTGGAGCTTCAACTGAGAAAGCTTCACCTTTATAGAATTTAATGATTGCAAACATATTTTCCTTTAAGAACTTTATTGCTTCTTCAACCTTTTCAAAGTTTAATGGAATTTGCTCATATGTTTCATTATCCATGAAGTAGTATAACTCTCCATCAGAATATAAATATTGCATTTCCTTTCTTTCTATAACAGCTTCTTGAAGCTTAGCTGTTGGGTTGAATGTAGTATCAGTAACACCACCTGAAATAACGTTTCTTAACTTAGTTCTAACGAAAGCAGCTCCCTTTCCTGGCTTAACGTGTAAAAAGTCTATAACTGTAAACACTTGTCCCTCGTTCTCAAATGTAGTTCCTTTTCTTAAGTCACCTGCTGATATCATTAAATATCCCTCCATAATATATATTTAATTAGTCCCCTACAAGGGTTAAATTAATGCTTTATTTCAATGCATAACACAAATATTTTATCAGATGATAAAATATATTGCAAATATTTTTTACCTAATTTCAAGTTGTAAATTAAGAATATATGTATTATCTAAATAAGACAACTCATATTCTATTATATTATAATCAACAATCTTTGATAAAAACTCTTCAATTCCACTTTTATTACTTATCATATTTACTTGTAAAATCCATCTATCTCCTTTTCTCTCAACTGTTGATATATTCCCATTAAATGTTGTAATTTCTCTTATTACTTCAGCCCCATCAACTTTTTTAGTACTCTCCTTTTGGGTTACAGGCAACTCCTCCTTTTTCTGCTGTGTTCTATAATTTTTAGAAAATATTACTCCTCCTTCAAAAATTATAATAATACATAGAGTAAGTGTAAATATCCTTTTCTTCATTCTTATCTCCTACTCATCTCTATGATAAACTTATTATTCCCATTATTCTTTATTGTAGTAATATTTATTCCATCTTTTTTTTCAATATTTTTTATTGATGAGTAACCTTCAACTTCTAACTTTATTTTTTTATCACTTGCTTCAAAACTCGTCGAAATTTCACCAAAAGACAAATCATCTATAAGTTTTTTCTTTAAATCTATATTTTCATCCTTATGCACTGCTACCTCTTCAATTTCTTTTCTAAATATCCCATCAAATGCTTGTGGAATTAAGAATATAGAAATTAAAACCAATCCTATAATACCTCTTTTATCACCATTTTTAGTCTTTACTTCCATTTCATCTACAACATTAGATGGGACATACCCTCTAAATCTTCTATAGTTCAATCTTACTCACCTCAAAATTAAAAATATGTTCCTCGCTATACTTAACCCACTTTGATACCTCCTTGTCACTGTAGAATACCTCACCTTTAACTTTTTCTATTAGTGAACTAAGTTCCAAGGATACATCTGAACTTACAATATGTTTATTATCATTTCTTATTAAGTAAAAGTATTCCTCATACATTACAATTGCTATATATTTTTTATCTTTTATCTGCTTCTTTATTATCTTATTAATCTTTTCTTGGATTGGAAGAATTCTATTTGGCTTTTTAGCATTCCACAATTTACTCAATCTATTTCCACATTTAATTGCATAAATCCTATAAGTAGAAGAATTAATTTTCTTATAATCAAAAACATAGTTATAATCTCCATTGAACTCAGAAAAAACAACTTCTTGAACCTTTTTTTCTAAGCTCTGCCCCCTATTAATCTTTATATCAACAGAATAAATATCCTCTTCTAAAATAATAAACTCTCTTTTCTTTGCAGAAGATTGAATTCCAGTAGTGTATTTATATTTAACCTTATTCTCTAGATAATACTCCCTTTTTAAAATTATCCTATCCCACAATATAAAACCTCCTTAAAGCAATAAAATCAAACTTTCTTTCCCATTCTTCAATGTACAGTCCTCATTTCCACAATTACATAATTCTTCAAATTTGTATGAACAATTAATTGTTTCATAACCTAAATATATAACAAAGGTATCTCTTCTTTTATTGTAAGATCCAATCCTATAATTAGTAGCTCCCACTCTTATATCAAAGGATGTATCTAAAACCTCTTTTCCACTTGGATTATTATTAACATAATCAATTATGTCTTGAGCTCTACTTAATAGCGCCTCCCTAACATCTAACCCGGATTTACTTCTCCAAGATAAATTTTCACTTTTAATGTTATTTAAAACTACACCTGTTAGTCCTATCATTATTAATGTGATTAAAGCTAAAGAAAACATACAGGTTAGAGTAACACTCCCTTTCTTAGAAGGTTTTAATATATTTTTCTTCATTACTTTTAAATTCAATATAAATAACCACCCCACTTTTCCATACTTTTAATTCTTCTACTTTATCTAATATCAAGTTATAATTTATCCTGTTCCAGGCTTCATGATATTTTTGATAGTTTTCACATACTAAATTATCATCAATTATTATAATTTTTTTCCCTTTGATTAATGCACCATCCATGTATTCAATAAATATATAATTATTCTTAATACTAATACTACTATTTCTTCTATCACCTAGTATCCCTTGTATATTTACAAAGGCACTTTCAACCTTACTTATATTTCTTGATGCTTCCTTAATTTCATTATTATTTTTAAATAAAGTCAAAATTAATGTCATTAATATTGTAAGTATTAATGTTGTTATAAAAAGGTATGCCATCATTTCAATTAGTGTAAAGCCACCTTTCTTGACTTTCAATAAATCTATATTTTTTAAATATCTCTTCCCCATTTTCCTCCATTAGCCCATACTCTAATTTAATCGTTACTACACTCTCTTTAAAATCCATTACTGATACTCTATAAAATCCTCTCTCACCCTCTTCTCTACCATTTAGAGCACTAAATATCCCATCTCCATTTACACTTAAATAATCACCTGTAAAGCTTTCTTCAAATATCTTTTTTTTATCAAACAATTCTTTAAGTTCACAAAAATTTTTATTATATTGTATTTCACTTATTATGATATTTATATTTTCGTTGAAAACTCTTTTCTCTCTTCTAATTTCATTATTTTTTACTGCCCCAACTATAATTGTAAAAATTAGTCCAATCATTATAATTACTATAAAGGTTGCACCCATTGCTTCTACTAACACACTTCCTTTTTTACTTTTCAACATTTATATAATCTACTCCAACCCTTATTTTTATTGATCCTATTTTCTCTCCTGACTGCTTAACAATAATACTTCCTGCTGTAATTGAACCTGTTGAATCTATTCTCAATTCACCAGAACTTACTTTTTCTAAAGTTATATTATCATCAAAAGTTAACTTTTTTTGAGTTCCCTCATTACTTACTAAACTTATATACTTTTTACCGTTATCAATACTTAAATTTAACTCCTTTGAATTTTTCATAGCATATTGTTTACCATAATGTAACATCTGTTCAATCTCATATATTAAATTATCATTTTTTAAATCTCTTTGAATCTTTTTAAAATACAAGAATCCACTTGACGTAATGGTTAAAATCACTACTAGTATCCCTATAACTCCCATCATTTCAATTAAAGTAAAACCTTTCTTTCTTCTCTTCATCTACCTATACCACCTGTTATTGTCTCCATAAATGGTCCTAATAACGTTATAGCAAAGAAACCAACAAACAAAGAAATTCCAGTTATAAAAATTGGTTCAATATTTGAAGAAATTTTTTTCAACTTATTATCTAATTCCCCTTGAAGAGTCACACATATACTTTCTAGCTTTTCCTCTAGTCTACCGCTTTCCTCACCAATGCTTACCATGGAAATAGAATACTTTGAAAAAACACCTATTAAAACCATTGAATTTGTTATAGTATGACCATTTAAAATATATCTTTCAAATTCATTCATTATATTTCTAATTAAAGGACTACCACTTTCCTTATTAAAAGCTATAATCCCCTTTTGTATACCCACACCTGATGATAATATAATACTTAAATGCAAAAGACATTCATATTCAATAAAACTTCTCCCAATTGAAACTTTATTTAAGATTTTATTCAACTTACCCTTGCAAATATTTGTAAGTATATATATAATTCCTCCACCCCAACATAAACAATATATAATAAATATAATTGGTTTTTCCCTAACAAAGTTATTTAGATCTAACATAGCTTTATATATTGTAGGAACTTCTTTTCCTGATGATTTAAATAAATCTGAAAAAGTTGGTAGAATAAAAAACATAAACACTAATATTAATATCATCATTAAGCATACTAAAAACATTGGGTAGGACATAGCACTCCTTATTTTGTTAATTAGAGCATGAATATTGTTATAATACTTAGCAGATATTTTCATAACCTTATTTATATCACCACATTTTTCTCCCATGCCTAATAGATCCAAAAATAATGGTGGATAAAGCTTTTCATACTTACCAAAACTTTCACTTAAACTTCTGCCATCTTGAATTTCATCGCTAATAACCTTAAGAGACCCTTTATATTCTTTCTTTAAAGGCAACTCCTCTAACAATTCTAATGATTTAATAATATTAATTCCGTCTTCACATAACTTTCCTAAATTTTCACTAATAATTGCAATACTTTTATAACGATAACTATCTCTTAAGAATTTCATCATAGCCAATAAGTTCCTCACCATAAATAAATTCTTTATAATCCTCGTAACTTATTTCACCATTTTCCAGTGATTTTACTAAATTCTGAACCATTGGTTTATTGCTTAGAAAGTCTTCATCATAATCCTTACTCTTTAATTTTCGTTTTATATCTTCATCCATATAATAACATGATGCAATTACTTTTCTTTTAAGATACCCCGTCCCACTACACTTATTACATCCTTTTTTTCTATATATTTTATATCCCAAATTATGATTTACATCCTCTTCTTTACAATCATTACATAGTGTTTTAACTAATCTTTGAGATACAATCCCTACAATAGCATTTCTAACAGAATAATCCTCAATCCCCATTTCCTCAAATCTTGTTATACTTTCTAAGGGACTCTTAGTATGAATTGTGGTGAAAATTTTATGTCCTGTTAAGGATGCCCTTATTGCAATTCTAGCTGTTTCTAAATCCCTAGCCTCACCTACTACAATCTGATCTGGGTCTTGCCTTAATATACTCCTTAAGGCCTCTGAAAACCCCATATTTACACTTCTATCTAAAGACACTTGCACAATATCATCTATATAAATTTCTATTGGATCTTCTATTGTTGTGATATTAAATCTATCTTTATCAAGGGATGATACCATTGAATACAATGTAGTTGATTTACCACTTCCTGTTGGCCCAGAAATTAAAACCATGCCATTTTTCACTTTAAGCATTTTCTCTATTTCTTTTAAATCACTTTTAGAAAATCTCAAGGACTTCAATTCTAAGGTTTCCCTATCACCCTTTAATATTCTCATAACAACCTTTTCACCATGTAATGTTGGTATAGTGGATACTCTACAGTCATAAGAGTTATTTTCATATGTATAAATGCCTTTTCCATCCTGTGGCACTCTAGTTTGAATTATATCTAAGTTAGCATCTAATTTTATTTTTCTTATTACTTCATCATACTGTATTCTTGTAATTTTAGTTAATAAATTTAAATCCCCATTCAACCTAACTCTTATATTTACATAGGTTTTATATGGTTCAAAATGTATATCACTAGCCTTTACCTTTATACCAATTTCAACTATTTTCTTTACACAATCTTTATCATTTCCAATAAATAATCTCTCTAATAATTCATGGAATTCTTTTTCATGTATTACTAATTGTTTAACATTTCTTGCATAACAAAAATTTAAATATTTTTCATTATAATTATTACTTGTTGAAACAACCTTTAAAAATCCATCCTTAATACATATTGGAACAACCTCTTCCCTTATGGCTCTCTCTTTTGAAAACCTATATAATACCTCTAGGTCAACCTCTTTTATCAAATTATCAATTACCATACTAACACCTCCTTTTGTTTCTTTTAAATCATCTCCAAATATTACCTTTTTTATACAGTAATTTATTCTATATTTTAAAAGAAAATATTAATTATATTGTCTTTTAACATAGAGATTAAAAACGGCCTATCTAGGTATCTCATAGCCCATTAACCCTGACTCATTATTTTTATGATATAACCTGTTTTTCTAAAAATTTATAAATAAAGGTAGGATTCACTTTTTCCATGAATCCTACCTTTTGATTTACTTATATGAATTGCTAATTTATTTTTACAAACTCTATTGAACCCTTCCCTATAAAAATAGAGGTTACTGTTTTTGAGCCATCAACAGAATATATAGACTCTTCTCCATCATCCCTTGTGGCTTTACCAACGAACAATACTTTTCCATCTACTCCACACTCCATAGTTCTATTATATCCAATAGCAGCTGGGAATCCGTAAACTAATCTAGTAGTGATTTCATTTTCAATCATATATAATGATTCTTCATTTCCAACAAACTTTCCTAGAACTATGTATTTATCATTAATTTTAGTTATTTGCTTAAACTCACTAATTCCACTTATTATTTTTGTAACCTTTGAGTCTACTATTGAATATAAGGTTTGTGATGTGTCACTTTCCTTTGCTATAAAGTATAATTCATCATTTACTTTTTCAAAGTAACTTATAATTTTGTTTTCTGATGTGAAAATATCTTCCGTTTTCCCTTTATCATCAATCTTTTTTATTATTTTATTATCTTCAAAATTATTAACTATACAGTATACGCTATTATTGAAAGCAACTAATCTTTCTATAAATGCACCTTTGATTTCATAAAGTTCTGTTTCTTTCTCATCATTAAAATTATATTTATAAATAGCAGTTTTTCCATTATCATCTGCACCATAATATACAACTTCATTACCATTTAACCATTTAATTAAATCTCCAGATATTGATACATTGCTTTTAATATTCTCCTGATGATTCTTTTCAATATTCTTAACAATAAACTTGTATCCCTCATCAAGCGAGAAATATGATACATATTTTCCATTTGGAGATAATTCTAGATTTGAAATTGTATCCCCTGTAACTTCAACCTGTTCCTTACCATTTGATGCAAAATACTTTCCATTTTCATAGTATATATAATTCTTACTCTCTTTGTTGTAATGAGTGATCCCTTTATATTCTTCTAAAAGAACATATTTATTATTTATCATATTATAGTTTTTCAACTCATCATTAATTTCTGTAATAATTGCTCCATTGTTTAATTCTGGTTTCTTAATACTCTCTTCTCTTATTTCATCTTTGCCACATCCTACAAATAGTAGCATTGTTAATAATACACTGGAAGTTATAATCCCTTTTACTCCTCTTCCACTCATTCTTCCTTTACAACTCCTAATCTAAATATGCTGTCCCCTTACATATATATTTTGCATCTCCTGTCATATATACCCCATCTTCTGTAATATCTATGTGTAAAATTCCACCTGGTGCATTAACCTTTACATTGTTTGATGTTAACCCTTCCTTTGAAGTATATGCTACTGAAGCACAGCACCCTGTACCACAGGCTAAAGTTGCACCTGCACCTCTCTCCCATGTCTCTACACTTATTTTATTATTATCTATTATCTTTACAAAATTAACATTTGTTCCTTCTGAAAACAAAGAATACTTTTCAATGTTTTTCCCTTCAGTTACATCATACTCCTCTTTATCCCTAATTACAATAGTATGTGGCACTCCCATAAGCATAGTTGTTAACTTATAATCTTTTCCGCCTATTTCATATACCTCATTTATTAAATTTTTCTTGTTTAATAGTCCAAAATCCTTACCATTAAAAGATGGTTTTCCCATAAAAACCTTAGCTGATTTAAACTTATCATCTTCTAATAATAAATTTACTATCTTCTCACCATCTCCCGTTTCAATATGTACTCTACTGTTTTGAACTAATCCCTTATCATATACATATCTTCCAAAGCATCTAGTTGCGTTCCCACACATATTAGCTCTTGATCCATCACTATTTATAATTACCATTTTAATATCAGATATATTTGATTTTCTTATTATAACTAATCCATCTGCTCCAATACCAAAGTTTCTATGACAAAGCTTTTTAGCTATTTCTTGCTCATTTTTTTCAAATATTCCATCTAAATCTTCTATTATAATAAAATCATTTCCTGCACCATGCATTTTCACAAATTCCATAACAATACCCCCCATAATTTTAACTACATTTTCATTAATTGCCCATTACTTTATATAATGTTATACTTATATTATCATTAAATGAATTATTAATCTACATGAGTTTTTAGCAATCTTCATATAAAATTTCATTGTTATTTACTTCATGTATAAACTTTAATAGATGTTGAAAGGATGATGACCACATGGCTTTAGACGGGATTTATTTAAATACCTTAGTAAATAATTTAAAAGAAACTTTTATTAATTGTAAAATAGATAAAATATCTCAACCTGAGAAAGATGAAATAATTTTAACCATTCGTAAAGATAGAAAAAATTTAAAAATGCTTATTTCAGCTTCCTCTAATTTTCCTAGGATACAAATTACTAATATTCAAAAGGAGAATCCTCTAAAAGCACCTATGTTTTTAATGGTTCTTAGAAAATACCTAATTAACGGAAGAATTATTGATATTACACAAGTTAAAGGCGATAGAGTTGTAATTTTCAAAATAGAGTCAAGTGATGAAATGGGATTCAACTCAAGCTATAACCTTGTTGTTGAAATAATGGGTAGACATTCAAATATAACCCTAGTTAGAGAAAGAGATAATAAGATAATGGAGTGTATAAAGCATATTACTCCTGATATCAATAGCTTTAGAACTCTACTTCCTGGGCTATGCTATGTTAATCCTCCTATATCTGAAAAATTAGATCCTCATAACTTTACTTTAGAAGAGTTTAATAATTTTATAAGAGAAAATTCAATTGAATTTAATGAAGGTTTTTTCTCAACAATTTTTAATGGAATATCAAAAGTCTTATCTGTTGATCTTTATTCAAAATATATTAACTCTGGCTCTAATCTAACTTATTATTTATATTTTAAAGAGTTTATTAAACTTTTATCTAATGAAAATAAATATTATATATATAGAGATTTTAATGGTACTTATAAAGATTTCTATTGTTTTTCTCTAGATAATTTTAAAAATAAGTTTGAAGAGATTTCATATACCTCTCCATGGGAACAAATGGATGTATTTTTCTCAGAAAAGGATAAAACCGATAGACTTCATAACAGGTCTACCTCTCTTCAACGTTTAGTAAACACTAATATTGATCGTTGTAAGAAAAAAGGTAAAATTCTAGAAAAAACTCTTATAGATTGTTCTAACAAAGATAACTTAAGAATTCTTGGAGACCTTTTAACCTCTTATATTTACTCATTTAAAAAAGGGGATGAAAGTGTTACTATTTTAAATTACTTCAATGAGGATGAAGAGTATATAGATATTACTTTAGACCCAAATAAAACTCCATCTGAAAATGTTCAAAGTTATTACAAAAAATATAATAAACAAAAGAAAGCAGAAGAAGGTGCATTAGAACAACTTGAAAAAAATCAAATAGAAATAACCTATTTGACTTCAGTATTAACAAATTTAATAAATGTAGATAATTATCAAGAAATTGAGGAAATTAAAAAAGAGTTAATTGAAACTGGCTATATTAAGTTTAGGAAAAATGCTAAAGGTATGGGGAAAATGAAAAGTTCTAAACCTCTACACTTTAAGTCATCTGAAGGTATAGATATTTATGTTGGAAAAAACAACATTCAAAATGATGAACTTACTTTTAAATTTGCTTCAAGAGGACACCTATGGTTCCATGCAAAAAACATGCCTGGTTCTCACGTAATTCTTTGTACTAATGAGTTACTTGATAAATCTATTGAGGAAGCTGGGCAAATTGCTGCATACTATAGCAAAGGTAAGGGCTCTTCAAAGGTAGATGTTGATTATACTTATGTTAAGAACCTAAAAAAACCTACCTCTGGAAAACCTGGTATGGTAATATATCATACAAATTGGACGCTTACCTCTGATGCAATAACACTTCCTGACGGTATATCATAAGTTTATTTGTATAAATAAAAATTTGGAGTATAGTTTTAAACTATACTCCAAATGCTTTCTTAAACTCTACATTTGCCCTTATTCATACCACCAAAAACTTCTTCTCTCTTTAGTTTATTAGTGTAATTAACAACTCTCATCTTAAATCTTTCCACATTTTTATTTTCATAAAAATAACTTAAGTCTGAAGAAAATAAAAGTGTATCAAATAAAAGATACTTAAAATCTTTTAAATCATTACTATCTTCTTCAATTTCACTCAGTGATTCATTTAACTTTTCAAAGTTTTTTAATGATGCCTTTAACTTTATATTATTGTCTTCCTTATATTCATCATCAATTATACTTGAATTTATTATTTCTACTAAAGTTAAATATTCATCTCTAGCCTCTATATATTTATTATATAATTCTATCATAATATTTCCATCCATTTCCTTAGATTTAATTTGAAATAATCCTATTTTTCCCTTGAGATTTTCCCTCGTATAGCAACTTATCGACATCATGAATTATTTCTGAAATACTTTCATTATTCCATAATTTTATTCCACCACTAAATGTAACTGTCAATCCATCCTCAAAGTATTCTTTAGAAATATTCTCTCTAACCCCATCTAATAAGACTTTACTATTTTCTAAAGAATCTTCAATAATTACAAGAAATTCTTCTCCTCCATATCTAATCAACTTCCCTTTTTCATTGAGAGCATGTATTAATTTTTCAGAAAGCTTCTTTAATACTTCATCACCTATGGTATGCCCATAAGAATCATTTATTCCTTTAAAATTATCTATATCTAATAACCCTATAGATACATTCTTTTTTGATAATGCTAATTTCTCAAGTTCATTCATTCCATAATATCTTGTAAAAGCTCCTGTTAAAAAATCCTTATTTACGATTTCCTCTAACTTTTTCTGATATTTATTATTTTCAATAACCTGTTGACTTAATTGAATTATAAAGATAATTAACAATACTGCACTTGCCATTAACAATATTATTAATCTTTTATTTTCATTACTTGAAACTTCTAACTCTTCTTTACTTTTTTCATAAACTTTTATTTGACTCTCATAAGTATTCTTATTAATTTCTTCAAGGGCATTAAAAACTTCTATTACCATATTGTTCTTATCTTTTTCTTTATTCAACTCTATATATTCACTAATATATTCTATACTATTATTTCCCAATTCACCTTCTTCGTTTGCCCTAATTATACCTTCGATATACTCCATTTTCAAATGCTCATATCCTGATTCATTCCTAATGTCATCATAAGATTTTATTAAGTAATTATAAGCTTCTTCATATTGCCCTTTTTCAATGTAGTATTTACCATAAATATTTCTAACAAATGCCATTTCATATACTGTATTCATGTCTTTATAAAATTCATATGAAGCTTGTAAATGTTCAAATGCCTCATCTGGTTTACCATTCATTATTAATGCCTCTGCTAAATTTGCTCTTAATCCCTCTTTATGTGGATTATTAGTTATCTCTGCATACTCTTGATATTTATATGTATATTTTAGCATTTCTTTATAGTTTTTCATTTCACTATTATAATTTAGCTTAGCATATATAATAAGATTTTCACTTTTTTTATATACAGGACTGTCCTCTGTATATTTTGATATATTTTCATAATATGGTGTAGCTTTTTTAACTAAACCACTCTTAGAATAAATATTTATATAATTACAATCTATAATAACCTTAAATCTATCTAAATATTCATCCTCTAAGAATTTACTCTCTAAGCTTTTAATTTTATTTAATGCATCATAACAGTACTTTAACCCTCTATTATAATCATTTAAATATATGGTATTATTTATCATATAAGAATATATTTCTAAAGCCAAAAGCCCCCCCTCTTGACTCTTATTATATTCTTCAATCGCTTTTTCTCCAAACTCAATATGCTTATCATTACTTCCTGAAATCAAATAATAATAACTTAGTCCATAAAGATATGTTCCCTTTTCCACATTATTATTCTCATCTTCAAGTAACTTAACTAAACTTTCCTCAATACCATCATAATTATTGTTAATCTTTTGAGTATACTCATTTAATTTTTCTAAATGCTCTATATATGTTTCCTTTATTTTTTCTGTTGTGACATCCCCCCTATCACGTTCAACTTTACTAAATACTAATGCTATGCTTGTTAATACAATAATAACAACTAGCACACTTGAAACAACCCATTTTTTCATATTTCTATTGTCTCTCCCTTAATATCATCTTTAGCTTATGTATATATACCCTAACTACATATTTATTTTATCTCTGCCATTACTTAATTAAATTCTTCTAAGCGTTACATAAATCACTGTAATTTTTTACAAACTTCACCTAATATTAAAAATCCATTTATATTATACTATGTCAATAAAAATTCCATTAAAATAATATAACTAGCTTTACATAAAATAAAACTAGTTACCAAATTCATTGTATGCAACTGGCTGACATAGTAAAATACCTTAGTCCCTCTAGCTTTGCGCCTATATATTTCTATATATTTGCCTAAAATTATTATGTTTTAATATAAGATTAACATATATTTTATTATTTGTCCCTATCTAGCTATAAATTCATCTAAATAATTTTTAAATTCTTCATAAGAAATGTATTCTCCACCCAGACTTTCTAAATGAGGTGTATGAAATTGACAATCAATAAATATAAAATTTTCATCTTCAAGTTGTTTTGCTAAATTTATTAAAGCAATTTTAGAACCACTTTTAATTTTCGAAAACATACTCTCTCCAAAAAAGCATTTCCCTATGGACACACCATATATTCCACCAACAAGTTCCTCATCTTTCCACACTTCTACGCTTTTAGCAAATCCATTATTAAAAAGATTTATATATGCTTCTTTAATATCATTTGTAATCCATGTACCCTCTTTATTTTCTCTAAGCTCCTTACAATTTGTAATTACACCCTCAAAATCCTTATTGAAGGTTACTTTTATATCACCTTTATTTAAGGTTCTTTTCATAGATTTTGAAATCTTAATTTTATCTGGCTTTATAATAAATCTTTTCATTGGACACCACCATAAAATTGGCTCATCATCACTATACCAAGGAAATATCCCATTCTCATATGCTAGTATTAACCTTTCTAATGATAAATCTCCACCAACTGCTAGTAATCCATCCTCTTCACCAAGCTCTGGCTTTGGAAAAACAATTCTTTCATCTAATCTATATATAGCCATAAACTCACTCCTTTTAAATTTCTTCAACTATTCTTACACCTTCTATTGAGTTAAGCTCATTTAGAAACTCTTCATGAGTTCCTGTTCTATTGATTTCAACAGTAGCTAATATTGCAATTCCATCTTTAGTTATTATAGTTCCACTCATCTCAAAATTTAATATCTTTCCACCATTATCCTTAATATTTTGCACAACTAAGCTAACAACCCTCGGACCATCTACCTCAATACAAAGCTCTATTATTCTAGAGTTTCTATCAAAGAAATCATTTGAATTCTTAAGAAATACAAATATCATTATTATTATAACAGATGCAATTATTGCTCCCTCATAGAACCCTATTCCTATTGCAAGCCCAATACATGCACATGCCCACAAATTTGCTGCTGTTGTTAATCCTTTAATTTTATTATTACCTGTAACAATAATTGTTCCTGCACCTAAAAACCCTATTCCGCTAATCACCTGTGCTCCAAGCCTCGCTACATCACCAGAGCCTCCAAAATTCTCATTTATATATATGCTAAGTAGCATTATTAAAGTAGAGCTCACACATACAAGTATATGTGTTTTAAGACCTGCAGCCCTCCTCTTTCTACTTCTATCAAATCCAATAGCTCCTCCAATTATAACAGCAAATATTAATCTTATTATAATTGATAAAAAATTAAACTCCCTTATGTATATTAAAAATTCATCCATCGTTAATCTACTCCCTACCATAATATTTAAAATAAAACATGTTATACTCTTACCTATTTATTATGTATAACTTTAAAATTATTCTTCATCATTTTGTGTATCTCTTAAATCCTTAATCTTATCCTTTAAGGGTTCTCCAAGTTCAGCTTGTCCAATATTATCTAGAAATATTATATATTCTTCTGCTACATCAATATTGTCATAAGAAATATTTTCTTCCACTGATTTAGTTTTTTCCATTAATATATTATCAATTCCATCTATAAAATCTTTGTAAGACTTAGATTCATCATAAACATTCTCAGCCATTCTATATTCATTGTTTTCTATATTCATATTAAAAATATCTATTAATACTTCCGCATTATTTTCT
>JBOFVP010000156.1:0-2309 GCA_051653165.1 Clostridium sp. | reverse complement strand
TTCTTGTAGAAATACTGGTCTTAAATCTTTTGCAATCTCTTTTAATGATGATGTCATTCCCTCTTCTAAAATTACTGGAACATTATCTATTTCATTCCAACAAATTTTAACATCTTTTTTTTCCATTTTTATATCCTCGTTTTCTATCTTTCACTTAAATAGTGAAGCTCAGCAAGTAGCTTATCTTTTATTGTATTAAATCTACATTCTAAAACTCTTCTATAATAGGTTTCCTGTAATTCATTTTCCTTTTGAATCAAATCTTTATTTATCATTTGACCAATTCTAGACATATCTTGAACATCTTGCATATACTTATCAAATCCCATATCTCTAATTTTTCTATTTGCATCTTTACTTATAAGAGCTCTATTTAGAACACTATTTAAAATATGGTTCTTATCACTTCTTATTTTAGAACTTAACTCTCCATACTTGGTTCCAGTGCCTAAAGGAATCAGATGATGATCCTCTAATTCTGATACTCCTTCTGTTATTTCAAATGTTTTAAGTCTTTCAGAATGGAATCCTGGTAATAAATCATACGGCTCTAAACTTAAAATATAACATAGTAGATTTTTGCTAATTGGTGCTGGTGTTTTCGAATCATTCAGTAAAGTTTCTAAATCTGAATAATCTTCAACATTTAAAACTTTATGTATATTTTCAAAAACTAACTCCTTTACTTTTGAATCTTCTATATCGTTTTGAATAATCCATCTATAAAGGGTTTTTAAATCATCCACAGATCTTATATTTTGACGCTCTCTATATCTTCCTATAAATATTGATGTCCAATACCAGTATTCTACTTTATCTAATACTTTTTTATCATTCCAATTTTTATCTTCAGAAAAAATATAAGCCATTGGTAAAATCATCAATTCAAATGAGAAGTTACCAAATTTTGTTATTCCTAATCGAGTATTAACAAATGCTAGTGCTCTTAATAAAGAAACTATTGTTTTTTCAGTTAATGAATTTATATCTACTGAAGATATTTCAAATATTTTATCTCTTTTTATATGATCTAATTTTAGCTTCAAAGGATCTTTTACATGAGAGAAAATTGATAATAAATTCAAGTATTGGTTTTTAAATCTTTTATTTAGCTCCTCTTGGCCTTCAATTAAACCAAAGTTTACTCCATTCCAATTTTTTTCTTTAAAGTCTTCTGGTAGCTCAATTCCAGATTCAACTATTCTTTTTATCCTTTGAGTTAAAGATTCCAATTTAGAGTCTTTTGCTGCTTTAGCAACAATTAAATCATAGTTATCTAGAGGAGTTCCTCCTTTATTTATTGTTTCGAATATAGCTATTCCCCTACTTATTTCATTTTTTTCTATCTCTATTATTGAAACTTCTTGTTCTATTAATCTATCTAAGAAATTTATAATTTTAGTTTTCCATTTCATTGATAAATCTGACTTCAGATTATTTCTTCTCTCTTCAAACTCATCTATTATTTCCTCTAACTCTAACTCAGAAGCAAAGTCTTTGAAATAAAGTCTTATTTTTTCCACTTTTTTTACTTCATCTTGTTCTTCTATCTCATCTATAATTTGTTCAGCTCTTTTATTAGCTATTTTTTCAACTACTTTATCCTGAAGTTTATTACTTTCATTTAATCCAAATAGTGGAATAAGGTTTTGATCACAACACAAATTTGCAAACTCGTTCATTTTTCCTAAATCAGTTGTTTTTTCAAACTTAAATTTTGGATGATACCAAAAATTTGTATTTGTTGTTTTATGAATTTTATACTCTTGAATAAAATCTACTATTTCACTTGGTGTGTATTTTCTCAAACTACCATAATCAAAATCTAAAGTATTATAACCAAATATATCCTCTGTTTCATCATCAGACGTTGATACTTTTAAAAACCATCTATTCTTTATTTTTCCATATAAATCTGAGTAACTATTCTCCCATTCACCTTTAAATAAATCAACAAACATAGCTTTTAAAGTTGACATTCTCTGCTGACCATCTAAAAGATACATGCACTCCTCTTTAGCACATTCAACTTCATTTGAATAACATAGCTTTCTATAATTAAAATCATTACAGCTTCCTTTTAACAAAAGAATGCTGCTTATAGGTAACTCCACTAAAAATGTCGCAAGTAACTCTTTTTGCTGCTTTGTATCCCATACAAAATCTCTTTGGAAATTTGGAAGTATTATTCTTCCTTCATCTTCGTCTTCAAATATCTCTTTTAATCTCTTTACCTTCATTTTTTATCCTCTCTATGAATTAAAATATTTTATTTAATGTTTCTTTTAAGCCTTCTAAATCTTGAGCAC
>JBOFVP010000155.1:0-10257 GCA_051653165.1 Clostridium sp. | reverse complement strand
CTTCTACACAACTTATAGATGAAAAGGGAAGTATAGTAGATAACATCAGTAATTCATCTGCTATTTCTGAGGAGCTTAGTGCTGCTACAGAGGAGATATATGCATCTACTAGTGAACTTGCAGCTTCAAGTACAGAGGTGGCTGTAGCTTCAGATAAGGTTCATGATTTAACAACAGAAATATTAAAGAAATTAAGTACATTTAAAGTTAAATAGTATAAGAAATCAGATGGAAAATCCATCTGATTTTTTTAGTTTTTACCGTATATAGCTAGTCTAAGCCTTGAAATAGTATCTTCAATAATTTCATGATTGTAATTAATAATGGTGGGATATCTTATATTATCAACAGGTATTTCCTTGTATTTAATTAAGTACTTAAGAGAGGATGAAATATCAGAAATAGAAATATAAGAGAGATAAAGAATATAGTATAAATCCTTAAAGTTCTCCGCAGTTTCTAAATAGTTAAGAATGGAGGTTATACACACATTGTACATTTCAAGATGATACATAGAAGCTGAAATTAAAAGGAAAATGTATTTTTGTTGTCTCTCAATTTTATAGGACTTAGAATGGTATGCTTTTGTTAAGTTACTTAGGGCATTTTTATAATCTTTATTAAAAAATTGATCCCGTCCAATAAGAAAATAATAATATTCATCCTTTTCTTCTTCAGTATAACTAGATAAAATAAGTGTATTTCTCTTAAATTTTTCTTCTTGATTAAATAATTTATTATTATATCCATCATGATAAATAGTGATGTCTGTATAAATATAATCGGTTATATCAGGATACTTACGGGTAAAGCTCCAGTCGATTTGTTCGTGGACTCTATGTTCAAAGTAAATCCCCTTATCATTAATAAATAATCTTGTTAGGGGATGAGTACAGCTTCCATTTTCTTTAAAACTATATATTAATAGTGAGTAGGCTTTATAATCTAAAGCATTTATATTATTTTTAATTCTAAGGGGGGCATCTTTAGAGAGATATTCGTCACTATCTAAAAAGAGTATAAAATCCATTGTAGCCTTTGAAATTGCAAGGTTTTTTGGCTTTGAAAAGTCATTATCCCAAGGAAATTCATAAATTTTAGCGTTGAATTTTTTACATATTTCCAGTGTTTTGTCAGTAGAGCCTGTATCAACAATTATTATTTCGCTAACAATGCTTTTTGTAGATTGTAAGCATCTTTCTATAGTTGTTTCATTATTCCTAGTAATTACACATAGAGAAAGTGTTTTCATAGTTACTCCTTTTAAAATTCTTATTAATATAATTATATTCAAAGAGGGAGGAATAATTATTTTTAAAATGAAAAAAGCTGTAGAACAAGTCTACAGCCTAAAAGTCTTTAATTACTTTCTGTTGTTTTGAGCAGCCTTTTTAGCTTTTCTGCATGGTATGCATCTAGTTGGCTCGTTGTTGAATCCTTTTTCTTTGTAGAATTCTTGCTCTCCTACTGTGAATACGAATTCAGCTCCACAATCTCTGCATGTTAAAGTCTTATCTGTCATAATAATTTCCTCCTTGATTTTAAAGATTAAATAGCGTATTAATTCTCTAAAAGGGAGAAAATAATTACCTATGTTAAACTTTAATTTTTACGTAGCTATTTACTACAATAACTAGTATATCACCAAATTTGAATAAATCAAGTATTTTTTTATGATGTTAACAAATTTTTTAAAAAGATTAACATAAAAACTTATAAGACGGGAAAACCTTATGTAACCAAGGTTTAGCTTGTCTATTTAAGGAGAAAAAAATCTAACTATGAAGCTATTTTTCTACTTTTTAAAACAATTTTCAAGAAGGTTTACAATTGTCTTAAAAGCCTTAGTATTTTCTCCTTTTTTATACCCTTCAATAAAATCAATCCAAAGAGCTTCAAGTAATCTATTAAATGAAATTCTTATTCTATATAAATCATAAAGTTCTTCTAATATTAACATTCCCTTTTCTTTATCTTCTTCTTCAATTGAAATAGTAAGAGTAGTAAAATCATCTCCATTTAATACAACCTCATACTTTTCATCACCACTTTCAAGAATAAGGGTCTTTTTCTTATAATATTCAGTAGTTAGTTTTGCGTATATTTTCTTTGGGTTATAATTTGTAATAGAACTTTTAATAAAGTCTAGGTACAAAAGCATTAAAAAGTTATCTAAGGAGAAATCATGTCCATATTCACTTGAAATATAGTTGCATATAAGTTCAGTTCTATGAAGAACATTGTTTGGAAGAGTAATTTCAAAGATATTATCATCTATAGCTTCCTCTTTAACAAAAATATCTATTATTTTAGAAAATATATTTAGTGGTAATTTTAATATGTTATCCATAGCCTTCTCCTTTTTTATTGTTATTGATAAAGTATATGAATACAATATTTAAAATATGTCAATAATTCTAATAATTAATTAAAAGAGTGGAGAGATGTATATGAAAAGAAATAAAAAAAACAATGATATAGATAAATTATTTAAGGAATTAAAGAAGAAAACAACTATAAAAATCAAGAAAAAGTAATACAATGTTGAGAAATTAGCCAATGTAAAGTAAAATACACATAAGAAGAATTAATATTAGGAGGAGTATATGATTGATAAACTTAAGAAAAATAAGCTTTATATAAAGTATGGAGCAATGATAATTTTTATAGCAGTGGTAGTTATATGTACAGTAAAAATAATTACATATGGAGAGGGGATTTTAGATAGGGTAGTATACTCTATAAATAACTTTATAGATATAATAAAGCCAATAATATATGCAGCTCTTATTTCCTATTTATTATGGAAGCCAATAGTCTTTATAGAAAAACACATAAAATTATTAATGAAAAAAACATACATAAAGAAAGAAAACACAACTATTGATAAGGTAGTAAGGGGAATTAGTATTTTATTAGTATTTATAGGAATTATTTTATTTGGTGTACTTATATATAATTTCTTAATACCACCAATGGTTGAAAACATAAAGGGAATACTAGAATCTATACCAGAATTTAGAGCTCAAGTTATAAATATAGTAAATAGTATTGTGGAGAGCTTAAATAGTAAAAATATTGATGTTACAAATTCAGGAGAGTTAACAGGGAATATTGTAAATAATGTAAGCCTATTTGCAGAAACACTTTTAAGTGGAATTGGTGTATTTTTATCCAATATTTCATCCTTTGTAATAGACTTTGTAGTTACTTTAATTTTAACTATTTATTTCTTATTAGATAAAGAAAGACTAGTTAATCAACTAAGAAGAATAAGAAATACATTCTTACCAAATAGAGTTGGGAATATAGCAAGTACATTTTTGCATGATGTTGATGAAATAGTTGGAGGATACATTGTAGGGATAATTCTTGATGCTACTATTGTTGGTATTGTATCTACAGTATTATTACTAATTATTAAGCATCCATTTGCAGTATTAATAGGTGTTATTGCAGGAATAACAAATATAATACCTTATATAGGTCCTGTAATTGGAGCAGGTCTTGCATTTATTTTTGGAATATTTACAAGTATTCCAATGGGTATAGCTGGAGGAGTATTACTATTATTATATCAACAAATTGATGGCAACATTATTCAACCAAAGATTGTAGGAGATAAGGTTGGACTTGCACCTGTTTGGGTTATGGTTGCTGTTTTAGTTGGAGGAAGTTACTTTGGTCCAATTGGAATGATTATTTCAATTCCTATAGCTGGATTAATGAGAATTTACTTTAAAAAATATGAAGAATATAAGCTTGAAAAGAATAAAGAGGTATAATAGTACTTTATAAGAGGTAATTCAAACCACGACACATGTCGCGGTTTGAATTTTTTTTTAATAATGTGTGTAATCTCCAAGCGAAATTAATAATATAGAAGTAATAGACAATTTTTAAAGGAGAATTTATGGAGGAGAAGGCATTAGAAAATATAATACAAATGATAAGTGAACAAAATTATGTGGCAATTAAAGATATAATAACATATACAATAACCCTTAATTTTAAAGGGAGAGGAAGAGTATCCAATATTGTTATAAGGAGCTTTCCACCTGAGGAAGTTGAATTTGTATATGGAACGGTTGTAATTGATGGTGAAGAACAAAAAACCTTAAGTCCCCAAAGTGGAGTGTGTCTATTAGTTGGTGAAATGAACAGAACCTATAAAATATCATTTAAGGTTAAGTTAATTAAAGCACCACCAAAGGGAATATTAGAAAATAGAGCAACCATATCCTATGATTACTTTGAAATAGGGAATGGACTTCCACAGTCTTTAATGGAAAATACAAATACTGTGAAAACAATAGTAAATACAGTTGACTTCTTTGGAGATAACATAAAAAAATATTTATCAGATAAGTTCGTTGAGATTAATGATGAAATTGAATATATATATGAAATAAAAAATGGTGGAAATATTGTAGGGGGGAATGTAGTTTTAAGGGAAGATATACCTAGGGAATTAGAGTTTGTTGAGGGCTCTGTTGTTATAAATGATATTCCTTTTAAGTATGTAAACCCATGCGATGGAATAAGTCTTGGTAGTATAAGAAGTGGTGAGGAGATTTGTGTTAAATTTAAGGTTTTAGCTTCTTTAGTTACTAAAAGAGGTGAGTTTGAGAGTATAGGAACTCTAAGCTATGGGGAGTTATCTAATCCATTTGATAATCCTAGGATACAAACTTTAAGTACAGGAATTGTTAAGGGGTTTATTGAATCACCATGTATTGAAATAATTAAAAGTATTAATAAAAAGGAAGCTATAGTTGATGAGATAGTTAGTTTTAAGGTTGAGCTAATTAATACAGGAAATGTATCTATTAAAAATATTAAGCTTTATGAGGAAAAACATGAGGAGCTTAAGGTTAAAATGGAAACATTAAAGTATAATGGGCGTGAGCACTCAGGTGAAAATATGAATTCATGGATTTCTATTGAGTCCCTTGAAGTTGGTGAAAAAATTGTTATAACCTATGATTCTAAGATTGTAAAGACTCAAAAGGGTGGAGAAATATATTCAGCCTCTAAAGCCACCTATAGCTATATTTTACATGAAAGAAATTTAAGTAAGGAAGTTTATAGTAACAAGGTAAAGCTCCTTATTGAGAGAGCAAAGCTATCTTTAAAGCTTATTGAAAGCCGTAGTGAGGTAACTATTGGTGAAATGGTTACTAAGTGTATTAGAGTGAAAAATGAGGGAACAATTAGTACTTTGAATACATTTTTATTTATAAATAATCCTGAGGAACTTTGTGGTATTACAGAGGGGATATATATAAATGGAGTATTAAAGGGTGAGTTGTGCCTAAATGAGGGCATACCACTGTATGATATTGCTCCAGAAGAAGAATTTGAGGTTAGATACACAATGATGGTTATGGATTGTGGGGAAAAGAACAGTTTATGTAGTGAGTGTTATTTAAGGTATGAATATAAGATTTCTGAAACCTCCCTTGTTAAGGATATGGCTAGTGAGATTGTTGAGAGTAAAACCTACTTGAAAAGCCCATTATTTAAGCAACTTAGTGTGGACGGAATGATTAATATTGGCAATAGATATGAAGAGATAAATGAAATTGATGAGGTAAAGTGTGATGTATTTATTTCTAATCATAGAATAGTAAACTCTGGTGGATTTAATGGAGCAACCTTAGCTATTACTGGTTATATAGTAGAGAGGGTTCAATATACAGTGTTTGAAACAAGTAGAGCCTTTAATGTTACTTGTAGTGATAAAACCTTTAGTACCTATATTTCTTTAAAGGATGGAAGTATTCCTAGGGATAAAATATCAATAGAAGTAAGTGATGTGGATGTAACTTGTAGAAAACTTGGAAGAAATTCTATTTACACAAATATATGCTTTAATATTACTGGAAAAATTAAATAGAAGTATATGTGTAAGGGTAATGCACCAATAATTGAAGCATTACCCTTTTATTCTATAGGAAATTATATTTTTAGTCTTCTTGCTTTGTTTTAGCAACAACAATTTCTCTAATACAAACATTTTGAGGTGCATTGTAAGCAAACTCAACACAGTTAGAGATTTCTGCTGGATCTAAACCACCATCAATAACCTTTTTCCATTCATTGTAGTTACCCTTAATAGTTTCATCAGTAGTATGTGAAAGTAATGGAGTTTCAACAACACCTGGAGCTATAACAATAATTCTAACATTTGATAAAGAAACTTCCTTTCTCATATTTTCAGTAATTGCATGAACAGCAAACTTAGTTCCACAATAAACAGCATGCTCATTGAAAGTCTTTCTTCCAGCTATTGAGCTTATGTTTATAATAGTTCCTTCATTTCTTTCCTTCATATCATTAAGAACTACATTTGTACCAGTTAAAATACCCTTAATATTTACATCAATCATTCTAGTCCATTCACTAAAATCTTGAACTTCAGGGTTACCAAGTAACATAACACCAGCACAATTTACTAAACAGTCAACCTTACCAAATTTAGCCTCAGCTTCAGAAATAGCAGCCTTCATTCCCTCTAAATCAGTAACATCAACTGATTTGCAAATAGTATTTTCAAGGTTTAAATCTTCCATTTCCTTAAGTCTTCTTGATAATAAAAGTAATGGGTGACCATTCTTTGACATTCTCTTTGCAATATCCATTCCAATACCAGAGCTAGCTCCAGTAATAACAACTAATTTTTTCATAAATAAACCTCCGATTTAATATAAATTTCAAAAGAGTAGCTTTACTCTTAAACATGCCAATTATTACATTAGTAAGTTGGCATGTTTTATATAAGACTCGGTAGTAATCCTAAAATAACAAACAAATAAACACATTTATATGTTGCACTTATTAAAATAAAGTTATACCATTATATTAAGTGATTAAATTTAATATAAGATAGTACTTTAAGGTAAGTAGCAACATATATTTAGTGAGAACTATAATAGTTCGTAAATCTTATATAAAACATATAAAGAATTATACAAAATAATAAGAGATTATGTAAGAGGGCACATTGTTGTTACATAGTTACCTAGTAGTAACTATAGGTGAAAGGACATTCAAATATGACTAAGAAAACAGTAACTTGCGAGATGGAAGTAACCTTAAATGTTATTGGAGGGAAGTGGAAGCCTCTAATACTATATATATTAATAGAAGAAGGAACTAAAAGATTTGGAGAATTAAAATCAATAATAAACTCAACATCTCAAAAGACTTTAACAACACAACTAAGACAATTAGAAGAGGATGGTCTGGTGGAAAGAGTTGTATATCCAACTGTACCCCCTAAGGTAGAGTATTCAATTACAAAAAAGGGAGAAACCCTTTATCCGATTTTAAATGCAATGTGTGTATGGGGAGAAGAAAATTCAGTAGATTATAATATAATAAGAAAAATGTGTAAGTAAACCCCAGATCAAGGAGTTCATATTAAAGTGAAGGCTAGTAATTGTGAAATATTTTAATTACTAGCCTTTTAATTATAGTAATAAGGAGAGGTATAGAAGAGGTATAGAAGAGGTATAGATACAAGCTCCCACCAGTGATAAAGGAATAAATTGGAACAAGCTTTACAGTTGACAATAACTATAATAAAGAAAAATGTAGTTGACAATGGTAAAATATTGAATTAATATAATTGTAAGCTTATTAATAAATAATAAGTTAACAATTAATTGGGGAGGGTTTTACAATGAAAAAAGGAAACAAAACAAGGGATATAGTGATTTGTGGGTTATTTGCAGCATTAATTGGAATACTTGCACAAATATCAATTCCAATGCCAGCAGGAGTACCGTTAACAATGCAAACCTTAGCAGTATCATTAGCAGGAGTTATTTTAGGAAGTAAAAAGGGGTTTGTTGCAACTGCAATTTATGTTTTAATGGGAGCAATTGGACTACCTGTATTTGCAGGTTTTTCAGGAGGATTTGGAATTGTAATGGGAGCAACAGGGGGATTTATAATATCATTCCCACTAATGGCATTTATAATAGGACTTATTAGTGAAAGGGTTAAGGAGAATAAAAGTGTAAAGGGACAAGTTATAATATTTATAGGAATGATGATTGGAGCAATAATTAACTATGCTATAGGTATGGGTCAATTCATGATAGTAACAAATTCATCGTTACTTCAAGCTTTTACAGCCTGTGTAGCGCCATTTATAATAACAGGAGTGCTTAAAGGAGCAATTGCAACAGTAATGGGAATTACAATAAAAAATCATAGAGGATTAAAGGGGATAATTAGTTATGATAACGCTTAGACCACATCATTTACTTTGTACACAAGGATATAGTGGTAATGGTTATTCCAATGAATTTGTAAGTAATATGAATAGAATAGTTACGGAGCTAAGAAAAAAGGATACAATGGTTGAAGTTATATTCTCTAGTGATGATATTTGTGTAGAGTGTCCGAATAATGTAGAAGAAAGTAAATGTAGTTCCAATGAGAAGGTAATGTATATTGATTCAAAGGTTATTGAGCATTTTAATATAGAAGAGAAAATATATAATTATGGAGAAATTGTTAGATTTATTAAGGATAACATTACTGAGGAAATAATGAATGATATTTGTAGTAGATGTGAATGGTATCCTATAAGTAATTGTAAGAGGAAAATTTGTTTAAGAGAAGAAGTAAGAGTTTCAGGAGAGAGTGTATAGGTAAGGGTGAATAGTGAAGAGTGTTTGAGGAAACTCACAGAGTTTCTAAAGAATATAAATTTAAGAAATCCCCTAGGGATTTCAACCACCACTATTCAACTACAATAGTATCAACAATTAACTTTATAACTGCAGAGTAAATAGGGAATAAAGGAGCTGTTCACTACATAGTTAGTGGCAGCTCCTTTTCAAATTCATATGTATAAAGTATAATGATTCATAAGAGCTAAAAAGAATAGCTTAAATTATTAAAAGGAGTGATGTTTTATGATGAAAAAAGGATTTGAATTAGAGAGTGTAATAAACATGGAGGTTTTCTGTGTAAATAAATAGACATCACAGTGCCTCCAAAGGATTTTAATTAAAGTAGATCTAGGAGGAAGAAAGGTTGAAAAAGTATGATTTAAAGAAAATAGGATTAGAAGAAAGAATTATAGGAGAAGCATCCTTTTATGGGGAAGACCTATATATAGGAAGAGTTTCTGTGGAGCATAAAGGAAAATATAGAGTTATTACAGAAAGCTCTGAAGTATTAGCTGAGGTTTCAGGTAAGTTTGCATATGAGGCTATGGGGACTCATTCATTCCCAACTGTTGGTGATTGGGTTTTATTAGATAGGGATTCTGACAAAGGTGGAAATGCAATAATACATCACCTTCTAAGAAGAAAAAGTTCATTTGAAAGAAAGGTTGCTGGAAATAGACATGATATACAAGTGGTTGCATCAAATGTAGATACAGTATTTCTTACTATGGCACTTAATAATGATTTTAATGTTAGAAGGCTTGAAAGATATTTAGGAGTTGCCTATGATAGTTTATCAAACCCTGTAATATTACTCACAAAGAGAGATCTTTGCACTGATTTAAATGAGAAGCTTAATATGGTTAATGAAGTTGCAATTGGTGTTCCTGTTATAGTATCAAGCTCCGTTGATGATATTGGAGTTGAAGAGATTAAAAAATATACTGATGGGAATAAAACCATTGCATTTATAGGTTCCTCAGGGGTAGGTAAGTCTACATTAGTTAACAAGCTAATTGGAGAGGAAATGTTAGAAACAGGTGGCCTTAGGAATGATGATAAAGGAAGACATACAACAACCTTTAGACAACTTATACTTTTAAGTAGTGGTGGGGCAATTATTGATACTCCAGGAATGAGAGAATTACAGATATCATCAATTGATATGGAAAGCTCCTTTTCTGATATAGAAGAGTTAGCCACTATGTGTAGGTTCTCAGACTGTTCCCATGAAAGTGAACCAAGGTGTGCTGTAAGAAGTGCAATTGAGGAAGGAACTCTTTCAGTAGAAAGACTTCAAAGCTATAAGAAGCTAAAGAGGGAAGAATCTTACCAAAATAAAAGCTCTCAATCATTAGAAAAGGAAAAGATAAATAACATGTTTGGCAGTTTTTCTAATATGAAGAAAATGAGAAAAGAAGTTAAAAATAAGAATAAAAATAGATAGATAAAGTGCGGTATAAGCCGCACTTTATTTGCTTTAATATCCATGACCATCAAGATTTCCTGCAACTAACCAAGGTGAGGTAGAGTTTTCACGAATAATCACCTTACGAACAAAGGAACT
>JBOFVP010000154.1:0-2433 GCA_051653165.1 Clostridium sp. | reverse complement strand
AATATAAGGGAACTAGACTTAAAGGGATTATTTATAGTTAATTTGATACTTGTATTTCCATTACTTTTTTTAATACAAGGAATATTAACAGTTATTCTTAGAAATAATCCATTTGTAGATTATTTAGTATCTACAATGGTTTACTTAATTGCTGCAGGAAGATATCTTAATTCATCAGCATATGGGTATGCAATTTACTTTGGTGTATTCTATCTTGTTGGATATGGTATTACTAAAGTAGTAATTAAAAGAAAACAACGTGTTGTATAGGTTAATAGTTAACCATAAAGGGATGTCATTTCAAATTTTGTTTGATTATAGCGGGATTATCAAGTGATTCTTAGCATATAGTAAAAATATATAATATTAATGTATGTGGGATGGTACTATAATGTATAAGAAGATACTTTTAGTTTTACTTATAGCAATATTAGTTTCAGGCAATGTGTATTTATATAACAAAATGGAAAATTTGGATTACTCAATTATAATAGGTACACCATATGGAAGTAGCAATGTAGTAGAAAGAACTGATTTTTCAAAGCCCTTATCAGATAGAGATGAGGTTAATGAAATTATTTTTACTTTAATGAGTGGAGACTCTATAGTCAAACCAGATGTTTGTAAAAAGTTACCTGATTCAACAATATGGGTTAACGATTGGGACATTGGAGCGACTTATTTTGTTGTTAATATTTGGGTTGATGGAGATGATATTATTATAGAGAGTGGTATTAATTCAGTTTCACCAAGTTATAAGAAAGTTACAGGTGATAGAGCAACTACTTTAAAAAGTATTATGCAGAAATATAAGATAAATGCTTTAAATTAATCAATTATATAAAAAGTGGACAAATAAATTGTCCACTTTTTATATACCTAATATCATCATTAGTATAAAATAGAGCCTATTATTTAAGCTTTTCTCTTGCCCTAGATATCTTTGTAAATACTGTTTTAGGGTCAAGATTATAAAGTAATCCAATTTCCTTTAAAGATTTTTGAAGATAGAACCTTTGGATTATAATTTGTCTATCAATTTCCCTTAAAAAGCTAAGTTTTAAAAGGAAATCACTATAATTTTCTTTAGAGATAACTAAATCTAAGGTATCATTACCACCACTAACATCATTAATAACAGTTTCATTATCATCAATGGATATACTATTGATTTTACTTTCTTTTCTTATCATATCTATTGCTGTAAACTTAGCTATAGAGCATATCCAACTTTTAAACTTCTCATCAGAATGGGAAAAATTATTTGCATTTACCCAAATCTTAAAAATCACATCATTTAGACATTCCTCAGATAGTTCCCTATTGTTTAAATATTTATAACATACTCTAAATATAAGATTACCATAATTCTTAATAACATAGTCAAGAGCATCTGTATTAGATTTTTTTAACTGATGGATGTAATTTGTATCATCTATTATCATATTACCACTCCTATGCATCAACTTTCAATTGTCATGATTATAAAGAAAATAACCCAAAAAATAATAGTAGCATAAATCAACCATGAAAAATTTCTTCTTTTATAACTATTAGTAGTTCTTTCCTTTAATAGTTTTTCCAACTCATTAATCACTGTTGTATCACTAGCCTTTTCACCAAGAAGATAAAGATAAAGACTAATTGCATTAGAGTGATAGCTAGGATCAAGTCTAATCATAAGTTGAGGGGCAAAAAGCTCAGTTCCATCAGGGTCTCTATCTATTATTTCTGCGAAGACTATTGTATTTAATGGAATTATTCTTTTTTCTATAACCTTACAAAAGGCATCAAGAGAGTAAACTGTAAGGTCTTTATTAGTTAAATACATATAATAATAATATCGTATATTAGCCCAGGTTGCTGGTAGATATGGTTGATGAGAGGCAGCTGAATAAAGAAAACCTTTAAAAATTATATCCTCTTCATTAATAGTATTTTGATTTTCAATTCCCCAAACAACAAGTTCTTTTAGAACATTAAAGTATTCAACACTTAGTTTCTTTTCCTTAGCTTTAGCTCCAAGCTCTTTTACAATTTTTCCAACCTTTGTGGGAGAGGTATCAACAATAAGAGTAGAGTTATCACTTTGAAACTTTTTAATCCTATTAATTAGAACCCCTGATAGTGTTGATAGCTCCTCATCACTTAAAGAAATCTTAGGTAAACTCTCTTCATCTATATCAATTAATTCTATGTCCTTCATAAATTTCCCTCCAATTATATTAATATTTTGGAATTAGGATATCCTTTAATTTTCTTATTCACTAACTAAGTCGTGATAAAAAAGAAAATTCTTCAAAATAATCTCTGAAAGTTGATTATTGGATAGAAAACTTGTCCATACTTTAAACAGGGGGTGTAGTATGGATAAAAGTAATGATGGTTATACAATGTTTGATTTAGACTACTTAAATAATGAAGAATTTCTAG
>JBOFVP010000153.1:0-2048 GCA_051653165.1 Clostridium sp. | reverse complement strand
AATCAACAAAGGTACTGCTTTTGGATCAAGTGCTGTACAAGTTCCTGTTAAGGAAATCAAGAATGGTGTTGCTAGTTTAGGTGTTACTTTAACTGGTACTTCATCAAATGGTGTTACTTTAAATGGTACTCTTGCTGTTATTAAGGCTAAGGTTAATAAATCTGGACAAATTAAGTTGAACTTCACTAACAGCGATGCTGATCTTTCTTTAACTGGTAATACTGTAAGAGTTAAGTTATCAAATGCTAATAGCGGTAAGATTAACTATACTTCTGCTAATGCTGTTCAAAATGTTGGGGGAACTGTTCCAACTGATGATAAATCAACTTTAACATCTTTTAAAGCTGATAAGCCAAACGGTCAAAAAGTTGGAACTTCTATAACTTTTACTGCAACAGCTACTCCAGATAAAGATACACTATATTCTTTCTATGTAATGGAAGGTGTTAGTAGTTGGGTTAAAATGCAAAATTATTCATCAAATAATACATTTAAATGGACTCCTTCTACTTCTAATGTATACAAAATCAGAGTTCATGCTAAGCATAAAAACTCTACTGCTGCAAGTGATGGATTCCAAGACATTTTATTTGTAATTAAAGATAATACAGCTCCTGTTGTATCTAAATTAACATCTTTCACTACAGATAAAGCATCTGGACAAGCATTAGGTACTACAATTAACTTAAAAGCTTCAGCTAATCCAGCTTCAAAAGCATTATACTCTTTTTATGTAAAAGCTCCTGGTTCTTCTACATGGGAAAGAATCCAAGACTATTCATTCAAAAATAATGTTAATTGGACTCCAACAGCTAAAGGAACTTATACTCTTAGAGTTCACTGTATGAATATAAATTCTCCAAATGCTGCAACTGATGGTTCAAAGGATATGACATTTGAGATTAAGTAAATAATAAGTTTTAGAGAGAAGTAAATATTATATATTTACTTCTCTCTACTATAATCCTACAATTTATAATATAAAAATAAAGGACTACCTGATTAGTGGATTTTTAAAATGTACCCTTAGTGAATGACAATTTTTTAAAAAAACTAAGCGGAGCTAAGAAGATGATTTCTGTATTTAACGGGAGTCATCTTTTTTAAACTCCATTGATATCTATAATTATTATGATAATCAATGTAATCATCTATTACTGTTACAATATTTATCTTTAAATTTTTAGATATGTTGTATGCCAGAATTTCATTATTAGATGCGTCTAAAATGGTTGACAGATAAGCCTTTTTACCATTCTTATAAAATAGATATGTTATGTCAGTTAATAGTACCTTTGTAGGTATATCCTGTTTAAATTCTCTATTTAATAAGTTAGGTAATACTGAATGTTCTTGTGTTGCTTTCATCATTATTCTATAAGGATTTGTCTTTCTATGAAAGCAAATAATATTAAACTTTTTCATTATTCTATGGATACGCTTTAAGTTGTAGTTTATATTAAACTGATTCTCTAAAGTCATTTTTATTTGATGAGCACTTTTTTACGATTTTTAAAATTAAATGCTTATAATATTTTTTCATATGCTTCTGAACCTTGTAAATCTTTGGAGTGTTCTGAGTAGATTAGACAAATGAAATATACGATTTTTCCGTTTTACTTAGGACTACTTCTGTTTTCAAAATATTTAATAATTATAATAATTTGTAAGTACAGTCTATACCTTATGAGAACTGCTACAAGTAGTTTTTTTAGCAGCTTTATGTAGATTTATATAATATTTTTCTCTGTATTCTCTAGGTGATTTATAACCTAGTGTAGAGTGTAACCTTCTAGAATTATAAAATAATTCAATGTATCAACTATAGCTTGTCTAGCTTCCACTCTCGTTTTAAACTTTCTTCAATAAAGAAAGTCTTTCTTTATTTAGTAGAAGAATGATTCTGCACAAGCATTATCATAACAACAGCCCTTAGCACTCATACTTTGAATACAGCCATTATACCTTAATAAATCTTGATAGTCATAGGATGCATACTGAACCCCTCTATCAGAATGAAATATAAAACCTTCATCTGGATTCTCTTT
>JBOFVP010000152.1:0-1389 GCA_051653165.1 Clostridium sp. | reverse complement strand
CGAAGGAGATGAGATAACTTTTGTTAGAGCTGAAGAGGAGTTTAAACTTAAATTTTCTCAGGTAAACAATTAAATAGCTAAATAAAAAAGCTGAAGCAGTTAAGTGATTAACCTCACTTATCTGCAACAGCTTTTTATTTTTTAAATTAGATTAGAACTTGTAGTTAGCTCTTACTCCATACTTTATTGAGTTGTCTGATGCGTTTCCTTCATCTGCCATTTCTACCTCAAATGTTAATCCCATATAGTTTGCTTTTTCTACTGTTAATCCTACTTTTCCTACAAGTATTCCCTCTCTCTCTTCTGGAGTGATTAGACTATAATATCCTTCCCCTCCATTTTTTAATCTTGCTTTGTTTCCATCATAGTTCTCTCCTAACTCATATGCATACTTTACATCTGCAAATAGTTTTAGCGAAACTTTGTTGCCTGCATAGATTCTTTGTGACGCTTTTACTCCAAGTCCTGCTTGTGCACTTAAATAGTCATTATCTTTTATTTCTAATTCAAGTCCTCCGTTCTTTCCTGTGCTCTCTGTAAAGCTATCAACTCTTCCATACTCTACTTCTAAATCTCCATATACAGATAACTCTCTTGATAGATCTGTATACATTGTTTTTATAACTCTGTTATCTAATGACACTGAGTATGAGTTATACTCTCCCTCATTATCAAATGTTTCTTGTAGGTTAAGTTTTCTATCTGCAATATGTCTATTGTAACCTAACTCTACTCTTGATAACCATGATACTTTGTTTGCACTGCTTAGATTTTTCAATCTATGTGCTCCTGCTCTTAATGAGTATACATCCTCTTTTGAACCTCCATCATCAAAATCAAATTTTGACCCTGCAAATCCTAGTGTATATCCAGATTTACTTCCGTAATCTGCTCCCTCTTTCTCTTTCATATAAAGAAGTCCCATTACCTTGTAATCATAGTCATCTATTCCTACTGTTGGATTCTTATAATCTCCATCAGTATAGATTACACTGTATTTTCCACTATCTTTAGTCGTATTATATGAAGACTCCAACTCATAGAATGAGTTATCAAAAGCTTTATTGATATTTTGCATTCTTCCTTGGATTGTTGAGTAGATATCCCCTCTTGTCTCTCCAAGCTTTTGTGCTGTTTCTTTCTCAAACTGATCTGATGGTAATCCTTCCAAATACGCATTTAAACCTTTTAGTATATCTGCGTCTTTTCCTACTCCTCCACTATTTGCAAGAATATTATCAAGACCTTTATCCAGTGCATCAAATTGATCTCCTATTGTCAAGTCTGCATATGGTCTTTTAGCTATTACTAAAGTTCCATCACTTGTAATTCTTGAAACAAATAGAGGTGATGTTATAGCAGTTATAGTTCCTCCAGCTGGGTTTATTA
>JBOFVP010000151.1:0-2004 GCA_051653165.1 Clostridium sp. | reverse complement strand
ATCTCTTTTAATCATATTGCATCCATCCAATGAGAATATATAATGTGCTATAAGCTCATACCTTACATCCTCAATTGTAAAATCCTCATCATATTTTTTTGTGATGAAATAACCTTTACCAATTACAGTATTCTTATCAATTTTTGATTTTTCAAATACAAGCACATATGCCTTATTAATTAAGCATTTCCTACTATACCCAGCCATTTTAACAGTTAATTTACTCCTGCATATATCACAATAATGGGAGTCATTATGCTTATACCCTTCAACCTCAAAGGTATTGTTGCATCTTGTACAATGACCAATTTTTTTATTGCCCTTCTTGTGGATAATGAAGTATTCAACATACTCTAGAACAGTATTTTTAATAAAATTTTCTGTTTCTTTTGATGGACTAATATTTGAGTGTCTTAAATCTTTATGCATAATCTTACCTACAATAGGTCGTCTAAATCTAGGTTTATTTCCTTATCGTTGCCCTTTTTGAAGTCTACCTCAACAACCTTATTCTTTTCCTTTCCTAGATTAGTGTCATTACTTATCCCATAATATTTACATACTATTTCAAAGCCTCTTTTTGGACTTATACATGCCATTCCAGCCTTTTGTATTTTCTTAGCTTCTTTTTCCATCTCTCCAAGAGATCCTTGGATACTCTTCCCATCTGCTAATATCTTATCTGCAATACCTTCATCCTCTGTATCATTAAGCATATCTACTAAATATTCTCCTACAACGTTGACATAGTCATTTCCTGACTTATTGATTTCATCATTAAGCTTCATAACAGCTTTTTGAACATTGCTCATTTTCTAACTCCTCCATTTCTTTTTCTGCTTTTTGCCTTATAAGTGCAAAATATGAATAATTAAATTGATTAACCTTATATCCAGTTGCCATCTCCATTTTTAAGGCATGGTCTGATAGCTCTTTGCTAATTGAAATTAATATTTTAAGATTCTTCTTCATCATCATCTTTATCCCAGCCTAGTAACTTTCTCTCAAGTTCATCATAGTTATACTCCCTTGGAGTAAAGTTGTGAAACTTTGATTTATTGCGTTGGCTGACCACTGGTTTTTTCTCTATATAATTTCCCTCAGCTACTTTTATAAAGTTATTAGGCTTAATTAGCCAATCAAAGGTTATTGTCCATCCTTTATCATTCTGACCTTTTAAAAAATTTGATTTTGATATACTAGTAACTGTATCAATCACTTTATCTATTCCAAATTCTATTATTCTTGCACTTAGAGCTTTATATCTATTACTCCCTGACTTAATTCCTATTAATTTTTGTAAGCCTAGATTGTTCCAACTGTCTATAATCTTTTGTAGATATTCTGCATCAATTCGTTCACACTCTACAATATCCTTACCTAACCTATCCTTACCTAACCTATCCTTACCTAACCTAACCTGTGTCTCCATATTGGATACATCATGTATACATTTTGCTTCCAATATATTTTGCTCATTATATATACCATTCGACTCACTTAAAGAAGCTTTTTCCTGTAAATACATTGTTGGATTATATCTATCATTTTGAATGTAATTGTGTATCCTCCAATGTTTAATAACACATATCCCACTTTCAAAAGGTATTATAAATTGCTTTGCAGTTAGTAGCTTTAAATCATCCTCACTACAATTAACCATCTTTCTAATCTTGTTAGGACTGCCAATGAATCCATCATCATCTGCTCTCATTGACAAATGAAAATACAGAAGTTGAGATGATGCTGGCATTTCTAAAAATAGATCTGTATCAATAACCTTTAAACTAAACATTCTTCTTTGTGCCATGTTATCACTCCACACTTGAATTTTTTATTAATTTAAGGTACACTTTAATTGCGAATTTGATTAGCTCCTTAGGGAGCTTTTCATGTACCTAATAAACTATACAGGCAATTACTAATAAACCAAGTATCATAACTAAACATGTACTAATCATTATCAGTTCCTCATGCCTCTTGCTTTTTAATGCTCTTATACCT
>JBOFVP010000150.1:0-1158 GCA_051653165.1 Clostridium sp. | reverse complement strand
ATTATCTAGATGGTCATAGCTCTCTAGATAATTTCCAAAATAAATAACTCCATCATTATACTGATTAAAGTTTCTGCTCTTGTTGGTTTGCTTCATAATGCTTCACCTCATAAATTGTTCTTAATTCAACTATATCTCTAATATAATTTTTATCGAACTCATTACTACAATTATTCCAAGCATACATGCAATAGTTTAAAAATAGATTACGCTCTATGCCAGGCTTTTCAAAATCAATACCAGATGCACCAATCTTATGTTCTAAAATTGGTTTTGCATCCTCAATTATTTCTTCTAACCTTTTATTGGTATCATCATCATCCCATGTAATACTAAGTTTTCTTTTAAGCTTTTCTAATATCATGGTCATTATTATTATGCTGAAGGAGCTTCATTAGCTGATTCACTTTTTACTGTAATGTATGCTGGATCTAGATTTGAAATATCAATAAGAACAGATACTGTATTATCATATGCCTTACCTGCACCATACATCTTAATTTTATAAACTCTCTTATCCTCTAAGAACTTAAGGTCATCTGAATACTCAATAATACCCTCTTTTGCTCCACCAATACCCATGAAGTATTCTTCAGGTAAACATAATATTGCTTCTCCATCAGCTAATTCATTTGAAATGACTGTTTCTGTTGGGAATGGGAATAGATTATTTACATATGCTCCTGCTCCATTTAAAACAGTGGTTGCTGGCATGACTTTTCTTAAATAATCTGACTGATTACAAATTAATAGTACTTCATCGAACTTTCTGTTTCTACCATTTTCATTTTTAACCATTTTTGATAGCAACTCTCCATACTCTTTTGGTGAAAATGTTTTAACAATTACCTTATCTTTCTTTGGGTAAACTCCACCTGTAATAGTTACATCTTTTGATACATTTCTATTTAACCCTATAGGCATACTTTTACCTGTACCATCTACTATTCCTTTTTCAAGACCACATAGCAATGCATCTTTTAAGAACATTCTAATGTATCCATCTAAAAATACAGGGCCTAGATCTAACATATCCTTTTCAATTACTGCAAATGCAGATAATTTACATTGATTTACATCAACTACTCTAAAAGCAGATGTTATTTCTTCAGTAATAGCTGAATTGATTTCACCCCATACTGCTGTCTGAACAGTGTG
>JBOFVP010000149.1:0-1277 GCA_051653165.1 Clostridium sp. | reverse complement strand
CTTTGAAACTCATAACGCTTGTTATTACTTATATCTTTATACTCACCTTTTAGAAATGGACACTTTTTCATTATTTAATCTCCTCTCCTATATGATTTACAATTTTAACTTTTGCTTTATCCTCTATTGATACACATTTATCACAATATGAATTTGAATTTATTTTATAGAGGGTGTTGCTGCTTCTGTTACAAGTTTTACAATAAAATTGATCTTTAATTTGAGACACTATTTTAATATTACTCATTATCTTCCTCCATTAATTTAATTATCTTGGCTAATAATTCATAATCCAATTGCAGATATTTTTCATTTGCTTCCAATCTCTTCTTACTTGTCTCGTACATCCTATATGATATTCTTTCGCTTATCATTGTGTTGATTGAAAACTTTAATTCTTTAAGTTCTTCTTTGTTAAACATTTTTTCAAATCCCTTTCAAAGTAATTTATCATTTCATTACTAGATTCAAATGTAATATCTCCTTTAAATCCTTTAAACTCTTTTCTATCTATCCATAATCTATTTAAAATTGACAATAACTTATCTCCTCTTTTTCTCATATGTTTAAACCTTATATACCAAGGTGATTTAATGAATATAGCTTTATAATAATTGTTTTTATTCATACTATTAACACCTTTAACGTCAATTATATAAAAGTTCTTACCCTCTAGATCTTCTGGTAATGTATAATATCTTTTATTATTGTAGTCAGTTTTAGCAATTACATCTTCTCTATTAAATTCCATATCTGCTTGTTCATCTGATACAAATTTATGTGTATCTTCTCCTATAAATCTAGGTTCTCTTGTAGCTCTTGATGTTACCTTTTTAAATCCTCTATTCTTGCAAAGATAATCCACTGCATAATCTTTTCCAGTTCCACTTGCAGCAACAACAAGATATAATTTATCTTTAGCCATATTTATTTATCTCCAATTCCTATGTAATTATTTAAAACCTTTTTAATATCTTCATTGATAATAAATCTATTAGCATCTTTTGCAAGTGTTTTATTATTGTATATGTAGAATATTTCATTTGTTTCTAAATCTTTTTTAATGAATAAGTTGCCATATAATCTGCACTCTACTTGTCCATTTGATTTAACTAATTTCCCACACATGAAATTTCTCTTTAATTTGTTTATTAATAATTTACTATCTTGTAAACTATTTCCCTTTACATGGTTTTTATAATTGTTTAATGCACTTTCTTTTATTGATATACTTTCAAATTCCTCAATTAATTGTTTATTTTGAATTTTTGTTATCC
>JBOFVP010000148.1:0-1877 GCA_051653165.1 Clostridium sp. | reverse complement strand
GCATATTATCTATGCTACCATTTAGTTCCTTTGTAGGCATCCAGCCATTTAATAATTCTATTGTTCCTTCTCTAATCATATCCATTAAATATATTCCCTTTCTTTAGACACTTACTGTAAATATTGTCTTATCCTTTATTAATTCAGTATTACTAGTATATTCCTTATTCTCATTAAAATTGAACACAATCAGATATCCTTTGTTTAAAGAATGTATATCCAAATAATCAACCAATTGATTAATCCCTTTTTCATGATATACATTCCCTCTCCAAATTTTAAGTTCAATAATATACTTGAAGGAATTATATGTAACAACAATATCAAGCCTCTTCTCCTCTGATATTTGAACTTCTTTAAAATCAAACCCAATACCATTAATTATTGGTTTCAAAAATGCAAGAAATAAAGTTCTCCCATTGTTCTCAAGGAACTTAACATCCTTAGAAGAAAATTGCTCCCTCATAAACTGTTGAAATCTTAATAATACTAGTTCCATATCCAATCCACCAGATGGAAGTAAAAATTTCTCTCTAAAATTATATTTCTCTATATCAGAAGTACTATTTTCCATACAAGAAGTAAAGTAATTATAAATAATCTGTTCAAAAATCCTATTTGAAACCTTAACCATATTGCACTCATTCTTTAAAATACCATATAATGTACCTAAATTGATTAATGAATTGTTATTATTAAAGGTTTTAATTGCACCATTAAAAACTATTTCATACACATAACTCTTAAGTTCTTCATTATTTTCAATATTCTTAAATAAATCATCAAACAAGGTATTACTATCATTAAGTAGTAGCTTAACAGCTCTATCAATAAGTTCTACTGTCCAAGGTTTTGCCTCATCTTTTAAGATATCCTCATCAATTATTTTGCATATCCTACTAACTAAAAAAGGATACCCATCCGTAAAATAAAAAATCCTATTAGCTATTACCTTAGTATCCATACATACACTCTTGTCATTGCAATACTCAACAATCATTGTTTCAATTTCATCAGCATTAAAGCTCAAATCAACATTAAAGTTAATTGCAATATTCCAAGGAGAATTATACTTTCTTTCCTCACCATCCCTAACCCTTAATTTAAGGGTCTTAACATCATGAACACCACATAAAATGACAGACTTAAAAGTATAATCCTTTTTAGAAACAGCCAATAGATACTTATTTCTTAACATTCCTAAGAAACTTAAAAACAGCTGATTATTACTTGATTTATCTACCTCATCAATTAATAAAATAACATCCTTATCTATTTCTTCAATAAAATTTGTTATTAAATCAGATAACTCACTAATATTATAAATACCTCTATCTAACCCTCTTAGCACATCTACATAGCCTTTACTAGAAAACCTTAAACTTTTACACATCAAATTAATAAATTTCTGAGTAAATTCTCTCTCATCTTGAAATATTATATCTCCAACACCTTCAAAACTTAGGGATATTACTAAATATTTTGATGATAACTTTTGCTCAATACTATTAAGTATAGTAGTTTTTCCGTATTGCCTAGGTTTATTTATTGTAAAATAACTACCCCTATCTATAAGTTTTTCAATATCTTTAATTTTATTATCTATGTTAACCATATAATGCAAATCATTAACACATAAACCTGCGGTATTAAAATACTTCATACAATTCTCTCCTCCAAGTTAAAGTAAGAGGTATTCTAAGTAAGAGTGAAGAGTTGTGGTTGAAATCCCTACGGGATTTCTTAAATTCAATTCATAAAGAAACTCTCCGAGTTTCCTCCTTCACTCTTCACTTTTCTCTTTTCTCTATTCACTTTATAAAAAGTAAGAGGTAAGAGTGAAGAGTGAATAGTTGTGGTTGAAATCCTACTGGATT
>JBOFVP010000147.1:0-2716 GCA_051653165.1 Clostridium sp. | reverse complement strand
TTCATTGTAAACTCATGTGGATTTCCAACAGCCCTAATTCTTCCTAAGAAATAAAACTCCTTTGATATCTTATCATCCTTATTTTTTCTAACAAATAAAGGCATATACACACCATTCTTTTCTGCATCATATGCTTGTATTATATCATCAGAAGTCACAGTTCTTCCTGATTTTGATATAGCAATTAATTGAGATTCTGATACAAATCTATCCTCATAATTTATTGTAGCTATGATTCCATCCGACTTATGATAATTAATAAAAACAGGGTAAGTTTTTGTAGCCTTGTCATATTTATACCCACCAATATTTAACGCAACCTCTCCCTTCTCCCACTCTAAAATCCTGCAAACATCCTCATAGGTATACTTCTGATATAACTGAAAGTTTGTATTTTCGTAGTTTTCACCATAATTTAACTTATATCTATTTAATCCAAAGTTCACTAACTCTATAACCATATCCCTAAAATCGGCATTTTCTAAAGCCACCTTAAAACCATCCGTAATCTTATAATCAACACCATTTCCCTCTATAAAAACGCAACTCTCATAAGTCTTCTTACCAGTCCCCGTTGTAAAATTATTAGTTAGCATATTTACAACATTAGTTTTTGTTGTATTTCTAAACTCAATATTATACTCACTAAGTTCATCAACTAAACAAGGTATTACTTCTTGGCATCCTTCTACTAATAACTTTATAACAATCAATTCATGTGGTCTTTTACCTGAAGCTAACTTTTTAGATATAAATTCTATAAATAGAGCCTCTGTATCATTTAATTTAACATCATAACTTTTTTCATATTTCTTTAAAAACTTATAATATGATCCCAAGCTCTTATTATCAAATATTCTTAAAGGATCTATTGAATTATACTTATCAAAATCTTCAACCCTTGGAATCCTACCCAACTTCATCTTTAGATTTTCATATGCTTCTCTTAATAGCCTAATATCATTAAAGTTTGCCACATCAATAGCTTGGAATATTTTCGCTTTAGTTCTCTCATCAAAATGAATAGTTGAACATCCTGGTATAACCCTTGTACCTTCCATAACATACTTTCTTAAACTATCCTTATTGAAGGTTCTATCCCCTGATAGTGCAATTGGTATTAAAAAATTATTAGTATAATTCCCTACAAAATCAATAATTACTACATACTCTTTGTAATTAAACTTTCTTAATCCTCTCCCTAGTTGCTGTACAAATACTATTGCAGACTGGGTTTCCCTTAGCATAATTACTTGATTTACTGCTGGTATATCAACACCTTCGTTAAATATATCTACTGTAAATATATAGTCTAAGGAATTTTCTTTTTCATCCTGCTCTAACCTTGAAATTGCTTCTTCTCTAACTTGTTGTGTGTCATCACCTGTTAAGGCTGCGGTGTTAAACCCTTTTGTGTTAAATATGTTTGAAAGCTCCTTGGCCTCTTTTTTATTTCCACAGAATATTAGTCCCTTAACTCTTTCCCCTGAATATCCATAAAAATTAATTTTATCTATTATATGATTAACTCTTTCCTCTGCAACTAAATACTTAAATTCTGTTTTTTCTGCTACTTCAACTCCATTTACTGATATATCAGATACCCCAAAGTAATGAAATGGACATAGCAAGTCTTCTTCTAATGCTTGTTGTAACCTTATTTCGTATGCAATGTTATGGTCAAACATCCTGAAAACATCAAATTCATCACTTCTCTCAGGTGTTGCAGTCATACCAAGTAGAAACTTTGGTTTAAAATATTCCAGAATCTTTTGATAGGTTTTTGCTCCAACCTTATGTGCTTCATCTATTACAATGTAATCAAATTCTTCTTTTTTAAAACATCCTAAAACATTATCTTTTGATAGAGTTTGTACTGTACTAAATACAATATCTCTATCCGTTTCTTTACTATTTCCTGAAAGTAGTCCCATTGTTTTAGTATCACCAAAAACATTTTTAAAGCTTTTTAAGGATTGCTTGGCAATTTGTTCTCTATGTACTATAAATAAGGCTCTATCTGGATTATAATTTCTAACCTCAAAGGCTGATAAATAGGTTTTCCCCGTCCCTGTTGCTGAAATTAATAGCGCTTTATCTTCGCCCTGTTCTCTAAGTTTATTTAATGATTGTATGGCACTAACCTGCATTTTATTTGGTCTTAGCTTATATTGGTCAATGCTTGCCACCTTACTTTTTCGTGTAAATTCAATCTGCTTTTTGTATATATGCTCATAGGTTGAAATCCACTGAAGAGTAAGTTCTTCTGCATCATCCCATAAATATTTAAACTCTGAAATAACCTTTGAAGTTAAGGCTCCTTCTTCTAGGGATGAAACTTTCAAGTTCCATTCTTTGTTTTTAGTTAGTGCTGTTTGTGTCATGTTTGAACTACCAACTATCATTCTGTAATGATCACTATGCTTAAATATATACCCTTTAGTATGGAAGTTTTCCTTACAGTATACTTTAATTTGAATGTTATCAAACTCTAGTAGCTTTTTTAAGGCTTTTGGTTCACTAAAGTTAAGATAATCTGTGGTAATGATTTTTCCATTTACCCCTTTTCTTTGTAGCTCTTTAATTGTTTCTATTAATGGTAGTATTCCACTACTAGTAATGAAGGCTACTGAAATATAAAACTCTTCACATTTATTTAGTTCTGAAATAATATCACTTAAAACCTTACTTCCTTTTTCATAATCATTTATTACTA
>JBOFVP010000146.1:0-2087 GCA_051653165.1 Clostridium sp. | reverse complement strand
TCATCACCTAAAAACTCACCAATACTTGGTGCACAATGATGACCAGCACGTACAGCTATATCAAAGTCCTCACTTAGAATACTTGCCACATCCTCAGAAATATATTCATCAACAGTAAAAGAAATAGTTCCAATATGATTCTTTCTATCCTTAGGCAAATACATTTGAATTTCTTCTATGTCCTCTAAGCCATCTATAAGTTTATTAGTTAACTCCATCTTATGTTTATAAATATTCTCAACACCAGTGCTTTTAATCCATTTTAAGGCTGCATTCAAACCAGCAATAGCATAAATATTATAACTACCAGCCTCATACTGACCATAAAAATTATCAGGCATACTTAAGTTCTTAGAATCAGAACCAGTACCACCAACAATATAATTCCCTAGCTTAATCTTACTTGTATTTTGAATAAAACCAGCAATACCCATTGGCCCATATAATGACTTATGTCCAGCAAAAACTGCAAAGTCACACCCGATACGCTTAAGATTTAAATCTACAACTCCAAGGGATTGAGCACAATCAACAACAGTAATAGCTTCACACCCCTTAGACAACTCCACTATTTCACTAATAGGTAAAATAAAGCCAGTAACATTGCTGACATGAGACATTAAAACAAGTTCAGGCTTAATCTCACTAAACATGATTTTTGCTTTATTCAATTCAAATTCAAATGTTAAGTTGTTAAATGGTAAAATATGCACATCAAACTTATATATCTTCTGTATATAATGTAATGTTCTTCTTATAGCATTATGCTCAAATGGAGTAATAAAAACGTTCTTAATATTATTCCAATCAAGACCATTTAAAATTTGATTTATTGCAATAGTTGCTGATGGAGTAAAAATAACTCCCTCACCATTATTTAAGTGAACTAATTCTCCTATTAAATTTCTTGTTTCATCTATTATTTCCATAGCCTCTTTTGCAAGCTTATAAGATCCTCTCCCAGCATTTACACAAGAATTTCTTAAACAATTATCCATTACATCGTATACAATTTCTGGCTTTGGAAATGTTGTTGCTGCATTATCTAAGTAAATCAATTAATTCACACCTTTCATTTATTCGAGGGGAATAATCCCCTCATAATTTAAATAAATTTCTCTAACATCTTCATTAAAATCGTTCTTTTTTCATTATCACTAATAGAACCACCAAACTCATCAAATACAGATTCTATATTATTAATTACCATATCCCCATATGATGATATTTCAACCTTATCAAAAGTCTTATCAAATGAATCCCCATCATTTCCTATAAAGCTAATTTTAATTAATCCATCATTGCTATCATTATCAAAAGCAACTTCATAATTTTCAACAGTTTCCTTAGTTCTCTTTAGCTCTCTTAAGAAATCACCTAATGTATCATCATTCCAATCTTCTATAGAAAGTCCTGTTAACGCCAATGATAACTTATTTACTAATACATCTTCATTATTTTCTCTTGAAACACATGCTTCTATTACAGAATTAATAGTAATATCATATAAATGATTTACTTTTTGTTCTTCAATGCTGTCTATCCATATTTTTAATGCACTTGGTAATGTTCCCTCATACCCTTTGCACATAATCTCTTTAGTATTGTAAATAATAGCATTCTTTAAATTAGTATCTGCACTCTCTAGAGTTTTCTTTATTTTAATTATTTCTGAGATACAATCAACATAATTTTCAACTTTAAAAATCTTTAACAGATCTTCATAGATGAATTGTCTATTATTAATATCAAACTTTAATATAGCACTTCTAAACTTTAATATTCTTTTATCTATACTTTCACCATTAATGTTCACTTCTAAATTCTTTGAGTACTTACTTAATGACTGTAACCACCCTTGTATAGACTTAACAATGTCCATATACTTATTTTCAGATTTTTTAGATGGCTTAAACTCTTTAAATAACTCCTCTAACTCACTAACAAACTTCTCCTTTTCTACTGTTCCTCTTTCTAGTTTTAAACAATATTTTTCTGGATTATCGTTAATGTTATTAATAATTTCAGTAGTTAAAGAAACTTCTTTTTTCTTCCTTCCATCTAAGTAAACAACTATTTCATCTTGA
>JBOFVP010000145.1:0-10172 GCA_051653165.1 Clostridium sp. | reverse complement strand
TCAAAAGATATAAGGCTTTATAAATATAATAAGGATTTTAGATATACCAATGATTCAATGCCTACAATATATCCTGCAATCTGTTATTTTTGTGGGGAAGAAGGTATTAAAGAATCAGATGTGTGGATTGATTATAAAGTTACTATTAGCGACAGATAGCCATGAGATAAAAATATGATGAATTAATAAAGTGGGTATAATGGAGTAAGTATTAGATAAAATCTTACTCCATTATACCCACTTTAATTTAATTGATTAAAACTACATAGCTTATTGTAACAACCCCACCAGCTGGAATATCTCCTAAAGATATATTGCTAGGTGATCCACTTACACGATTTCCGTTTACTGTTAATGTATTGTTTTCATAGGTTACACCGTTAGGTAGAGTATCTATGAAGATACAGTCATAAGCGGTTGTGTTCCCGTTATTTGGGATTACTATTGTGTAAGTTATGGTAGAGTTTATGCTAGTATAGCTTTTATTAACAGACTTATTAATTCCTGATAAATCAACAAAATTTAAGGATGTATTTACTTCATTAGAATACCCATTAATAGGTAGTGTTAGTGAAGTAGTAAATCTATAGACATAATTAATACCAGATATATTATTAATTAAATTATTGGACGGAACTGAAACTGCTGATACTTGGAAGGTTATTGTATTTCTTGCACCGGCAGCTATTGTACCAAGTAAATATCCTGATGGAGGTGTAAATGTTGAAGAGGGTTTTGTTACTCCATTTACAACAAAGGTATTTGGTATATAGATACTTCCTAATGGAATTGTATCAAAAAACTTTGTTGAATAAGCAGTAGTTGTGGTTGGATTGCTAACAATAATTGTATATGTTATTGTATCGTTGATTTGCCCATAGGGCTTACTTACACTTTTAGTTATATCAAGATATGATGAAATAATGGTGGTTGTAACAGTATTAGATTTATAACTAAATGAATAGTCGCCATCAGTTGTAGAATCATAATAGGTAGTTAACACATTTGCAGTATTATCTGCTTCAGAAATTGGAAGGGTTGGAGAACATGTTACCTGGAAGGTAACAGTTTGTATACTTCCTACTGGTAGACTGCCAATATCTATTGAACTTGGGTTAGCTAAGGGTTGATTAACTCCATTTACATAAACTGATCCAGTAACAAAAGTTGTTTCTGGAGGAATTGTATCACTAAATATATCAGTTAGTCCTGGGGTTATTCCCAAGTTACCTATTGTAATTGTATAAGTTAATAAGTCACCATCTGCTGCTAATGATTTAGTTACAGTCTTTCTAATATTAGGAAATGCAAAGTTTACTGGCATATTTGCAGCCCTTGCTCCATCACCTATAGTAGGAAAGTTTGCAGGAGAGAGCCTAGTACCGATAGCTACTGTTGGAGTAAAGGTTACTTTAACTATATCACCTGTTATTCCGCCACCTATAGCAGGATAATAAAGGTGTTTCATATCAGCAAAGTTTATGCCTTGTTGCCCTCCTCCAGTAGTACCTATAAATGGCAATGTCCATACAGCTGGAGTAGTTAAGCTTATAAACCAAACTTCGGCATTTTCTGCCCATACAATGGCATCTTGAGTAGGAACATAACACCAGTCTGCAAGATCAGTATAACTTTTAGGCAAAACATTGTAATATGGAGAAGTTAGGTATTCTCTCATTACTCCACCTGTATACATTTCTAAGGGTCTTAAATATAAAGGGTTATATGGATCTACGCAAACGGCTGAAAGCTTATTAGTAGTTCCAAAAAGTTCTGGAGCATAAAGTATTCCATTAAAGTCACAATCCCCTATATTATTAGGTGCAATATTTCTAACGTCATTTAGTGATACAGTATTTCCAGCCCCATCAGATCTAAGGCTTCCACATTGACCATATATCATATTATCAATTATTGAGTATCCAAAGCCATTACTTGATATTGTAGGGATATTAACAGCTGTACCAGTTGCTAGATTAACGCCACCTCCCGTTGTTAATCCATATGATGGTGGATTTCCTCCATAAAGAGAACTCCATGGTACAGGTTTATCATATCCAAAAGTTGCTGTTGCAGTGGAAGCAGCAGTTGCAAGGGTAAAGTCTAATCTTCTAGGATATACTGTTCCAGTATATCCAGCTGGGAATCCACATTGAGTTGGTGGATTTTGACCTGTAGTATCTATTCCAGTATTATATACGCTATATGAGCCAGCAGCTAACCCAGAAAAAATAAATTTACCAGTGCCATCGGTTAAAGCTTGTGTACTTGTTAAGGTTGTTTTATCGTATAACACAACATAGGCATTAGGAACACCAACATTAACAGTTATAGTAGCCATTATTAATCCTCCTATATAATTCAATACTGTATATTATATATTGGCATAGTACTATTGTTCCTAATATAATATAAACTAATATAGTAGTGGATTTTTAATAGGATTATAGAATCAAAACAGAGTATACAATTGTAACAATTTCTCCTGCATTAATATTTGGTAGAGTAATTCCAACCCCTAAATCTACACCAGATTGAGTTATTCCATTAACTGTTACTGAATTGTTTTCTAATACTGTACCTGTAGGAATTGTATCAATAAATCTAACATTAAAAGTTTGTATATTACCAGTATTAGGTATAATAATTGTATAGGTAATAGTATCTCCCGGTTTAGAGTATTCTTTATTAACAAGTTTTTTAATACCACTTAAATCTACATATGAAATAGTTGTAGCAACAATATTAGTATTATAAGTTTGAGTGATTACACTTCCAGTAATAGGATTAAGAATGAAGGATGAGTTAAAGGTTCCAGAATTTAAAATAGGATTTGGTGATGGAAGACTTGTAATATTAATATCAAAGCTTAAGGTTGTAACCCCGTTTGGTAGTATATTATTCAATGTAATACCAGGTGGATTAGGATCACCACTAATAGTTAATCCATTTTCTTTCAATGATCCACCAACAAAAGTGGTTCCATTAGGTGTGGTATCAATAAAAACTAGTCCATTTGTAATTGTATTACCAATATTATTTATAGTTATAGTGTATGTTAATATTTGACCAAGTTCAGCATAAGATTTGTTAACGGCTTTATTTGTTATCATATCAACATAATTAATATTAGTAATAACGTTATTAGAAATTGAAGCACTTGGTAATGTTATAAGTCCATTATAATATTCAAATGTACTTGTAGATTGATTAATAATACTTGAGCTAGGTTGTGTAGAAACTAAAACCTTAAATGATATGGTACTAATTGCACCAACAACCATATCAGGTAAATTTATGCCAGGAGGATTTGGACTACCACCTTGGGATACACCATCAACAAATAATGAATTTGGTATAAATGATGTTGAAGTTGGAATGGTATCGCTGAAAACTATTCCTGTACAAGTATAGTCTCCAGTATTTGCAACTACAATGGTGTAGGTTAAAATTTCTTTGTTTAAAGAGTATGCTTTATCAACACTCTTAGTTAAGCTTATATTTCCTGAGGATATTATTGTTGTGGTAACAACATTTGAAATTGCAAAATCAACTATTGTAGCTAAACCAGCACCAGGTAAAAATGAATAGTTGGTTCTAGCAAAATTATTTACACCACTTCCAGAGGTTAGAGTGTTAGAGAGAATAGCTTGAAAAGTAATTGTGTATGGGTTAAATGGTGCTATGCCATTTCCTAAGGAAATTCCAGTTGTAGGATTTTCACCAGTTGAAGCTCCGTTTACAGTTACTGTTCCAGCAACAAAATCTAATTGTCCTGAAGTTAAGGTATCAAAAAGTACTACCTCATTAGCATTAACTTGACCAATATTTTCAACGGTAATAGTATATAGCAAAGTACCACCTTTTGATGAATAATCTTTATCTACTATTTTAGTTACCTTCATTTGGGCTTGATTTAAATCTACCATTAATCCATAGGCAATATCTGTACTTGCAGCAGTAGAAGTAGATAGATATACAGTGTTTTTATTGTTAGATAGTTTTCCTACAATATTCTGAGAGCATATACTTTGTATTAATTTTGTAGGAATAGTTGTTATTCCTGAATTTAAATATCCATCATAGCAGTGGAAATTTGCCTCTCCAGCTGTTCCTCTGGTTTCTAAAAGAGAAAAATTTGGATCTGTAAGGTTACCATTACATATAATAGGAGCTAAAAAAGCCGCTTGAGGTGCAAATGGTTTATTTCCATCCCAAGGAAGGGTTATTGGGGTAGGATTTCCTAATGGAATTGTTGGAGGAGTGGTATGACCAATATAAGCTTTAGTTTGATCAAAATAATCTGTTTGTGATGCAGCTATTACAACGGCAGCATTACATGGCCCTGTAGTAGGTGTTAAAATATTTGAGATTTGTGTTGTTGACCCTGCATTTGCTGCACCAGTAGATAAGTAACAATTTCTTAATGGGAAGTCAGGGTTTGAATAAACTATACATAAAATCCACCCAGAATATAGGGAAGAACCAGTAGCTGCATTTGTTATACCATAATATCCTGAACCAGCATTTCTTACAATTGTAGTTACGATAGCAGAGGTGGAGCCATATCCACCAGAATTAGATGTAGGTAAATTTAAGTTTGCAATGGTTCCAGTTGGTGTTATAAAGTCTACTCTGTTAGCATTAGTTCCTTGTGATGAGGTTAGAAGTTCTGCATATTCAACGTAGGAATTATCAGGTAAAAAAAATGGGGCGATGGAGCCAGCACCAGATAGATTGGTAGTTCCTATAGGTGTTCCACTTATATCCATATATTGAGTGTTGTAAATTGCACTAGTATTTAAGGTTGTTTTAATTGCTATTGTGTTTCCTGTCATAGCTACAACACCACGAATATTCTTTTGGTATTTAACGCTTATTGCCATATATAAAAACCTCCTTTAGAATATTAGTAATAAATATAATATAATATAGTATATATATATATTGTTATTGTTCCATGTGGAAGGGGTATTAAATAATTCTTACCATCAGATAAAAATTCTATCGTCCCAATTAATATATGAGACGATAGAAGAGAGAAATTTTAATGATTATCTTTACAATATATTATAAATATTTTAATATTTCTGTTGCAATAATCATTGCAAAGTCATCTTGGCTATTTTTTAATAGTTGAGCATCGTTATAATTACTTATAAATGCAGTTTCAACTAAGATTGCAGACATATTAGTTCTTCTTAATACTGCAAAGTTAGCCTCTTTATGCCCTCTGTTTGGAATTCCAAATTTACTAGCAATAGCAGCAGCAATATTTGCAGATAAGTTTTTAACCTTAGAATTTCCAGTTGGATGAGTAAAACACTCAGTTCCAGTTGCTTGAGGGCTTGCAGAGTTACAGTGAATTGATACAAAGAAATCAACACCAATATTATTTGCAATGGCAGCTCTTTCATCAAGTCCAATAAATACATCACTTGTTCTAGAATAACTAACAGAACATCCCTTAGATTTTAATATATCTCCAACCTTTTTAGATATAGATAAAACAATATCCTTTTCATTTATTCCATTTCCAACAGCACCAGGGTCGTATCCACCATGACCTGGGTCAATTAATACCTTTTTGTTTGATGATGGAAGTCCACCAGTTGATGGAGGAGGAGTTGAATGAGTTGGTGGTGGAGTTTGTGCTCCTCCTGTAGAGAATAAATATCCTCTAGTAGCAGGACCAACCATTCCATCAGCAACTAATCCATTAGCTCTTTGGAAAGCTAATACTTGATTATAGGTTTTAGGACCTGCAACACCATCAACTACACCACAGTTAAAGCCTTTATCATTTAATTTACTTTGAATTGGAGAAATAAGAGAAGTTAGTTTGTTCCAAGTTCCATCTCCAACTATACCATCAACAGCTAGTCCATAAGTTCCTTGAAATTGTGTTACTGCAATGTGAGTTTGTTGTCCAAAGTTTGAGTCAAATCCACCAACACCAAAGCACATGATGTGTAATCCATATTGTAAATAAAGTACATCTGATCCAGATGATCCATTTCTTAATAACATGTTTCTCACTCCCTAAAATTATAATTTGTAAAGTTTATAAGATACCTCATATATTATATGTGTGTAAAACTTACATGGTGACATAGGTAAGTTTTTATTTACATAGTCCTATTTATGTTTTAGGGGAAGAGTTTTAAATTAGGTTTTATATTTGATAGGTAAATTTTATTTAACATATATTTATATATGCAGGAATATATTACCATATAAAGGGAGTGGTGTACATAGTAGAATAATACTAGTTATAATTAGGGACACTATTAATAAATAAAAAATTAAGTAAATATTAAGATATTATTCATTCACAGTTTGTTTACATTTATTATTCTTTATGTTAGTCTTAAATAGACGAATTTGAGGAATACAAAAGGTATAGGGGGAAATATGAAAAACACGGCAAGCAAAGCAACAAAAATAAAATTTGCAATATTTGTTACACTATTTACAATATCAATAATATGTGTGGCATTAAACTTTGAAACAATTAAAAATTTAGACGTTAATGAACTTGTAACATATATAAAATCACAGGGAGCACTATCAATTATAGTTTTCCTACTTATATTTTCAATAAAACCTTTCTTTCTTGTTATTCCTGCTAATGTAGTAGCAATTGGAGGGGGAATATTATTTGGAACAACCTTTGGGTTTGGACTAAGTATGCTTGGATTCTTTATATCAGGAACAATAGCATTTTTCATATCTAGGAGTCTAGGGCGTGAATTTGTTGAGGGATTACTTGGGAATAAATTTATGAAGCTTGATGATAATATGGAGAGTAATGGGTTTAAGATATTATTTCTACTGAGATTACCACCAATACTTCCATATGACCCACTTAGCTATGCTTCAGGATTAACTAAAATCAAGTACAAAGATTTTATTTTAGCTTCAGTACTTGGAGTAGTACCTGAAACCTTTTGTTACTCTGTTATGGGAAGTAACATAAATAATCCAAAATCTGCTGCATTTATTATGCCAATAATATTGGTAATTGCAGCAACGGTATTTTCTAAGAAGATAATGGATATGAGAAAAAAGGCTAAATAGATCTATAACATAAGCTTTTATAATTAACTTTTTTTAAGGAATAGCGTAATGAAATGTTAAAAGCTTTATTACAATTAGAAAGATAAATGATAAATAAGAAGAAAGAAAAGAAGATTCAATATTATATGGTATTCAATACCGCGACATGTGTCGCACTTTTACAGATAATTCTATTCATAGAAATAGTAGTAAGTTGGGGTTACAGTTTGTGATGTATTAAATGTTAATAAATCAGTTAGTTCTACATTAAAGAACGTTTTAAGAAACCAATTATTACTTCAATTAAAACTTGAAGATGTAATGGAAATGACTTCTCCAACAGTTTGTTAATTAGTATATAAAAAAGTTAGTAGCTTATTATAGCTACTAATTTTTTTGTGTATAGAAAACTGTATAGAGGAAATCATGTAAAGAGAAAGGTTTATATAATAGATATTTAATGTTATAATTATGTATAGTTAAGTTAATAATTAATATAGAGATATTTTAAGCAAGGGGGATGATATAATGGCATTATTTTTAAATACTAATAAATCATTAGAGCTATTTAAAACTTTGTATAAAAGTAAATACTTTGTAGATAAATCTATGATTATAGAAACTTTAAATGAATATATAGGAACAACAGATAGATATGTTTGTATAACCAGACCAAGAAGATTTGGTAAATCATCAGTTGCAGATATGCTAGGGGCTTATTATTCAAAAGCTGTAAATTCAAAGGAGATTTTCGATAGTTTACATATATCCAAATCCCATAGATATTATGAGAATTTAAATAAGTATAATGTTATAAATATTAGCTTTAATACAATACCTGATAAAGGTAAAAGCTACAATGAATATATAGAACTAATACAAAATGGAATTATTGATGATATAAAAGAGATGTATCCAGAGCTAGAAATAAGAGCGTATTATAATATAAGTCATATGTTATCTGCCACAAATGAGAAGTTTATATTTATATTTGATGAATGGGATTATATTTTTAATAATAACCTATTTAGTGAAAATCAAGATGATTTTTTAGAATTCTTAAGAAACCTATTAAAGGATCAATCTTATGTTGCACTTTGTTATATGACAGGTGTACTCCCTATAAAAAAATATTCTAGTGGAAGTGCCTTAAATATGTTTGATGAGTTTACATTTTTAAGAGATAAAACTTTCGGACAATATTTTGGATTCACCGAAAAAGAAGTAGAAGAATTATGCATGGAAAATGAAAAGATGAATTTTGATAAACTTGAAAGTTGGTATAATGGATATATTACTGCAAATGGAATTAAAGTATACAATCCAAGGTCAGTAGCAAAGGCACTTAAAACTAATAGCTGTGAAAGCTATTGGACTAACACTGGTGCTATGGATGAGGTAGCTAAATGCCTTAAATATAATACTTTAGAAATTCGTGATGATGTTGTTAAAATGGTGAGTGGTGAAGAAATCGATATAAAGATAAAAGAGGAGTTTAGGGCAGGTCAAGATACACCAAAAACAAAAAAAGAAATATATTCTGCAATGATAGTATTAGGATTTTTATCATATTACGATGGATATTTAAAAATACCTAATAAAGAGTTAATGCAAGAGTTTGAAAATGCTTTGTGTGATGAATCCTTTGGTTATGTTGCAGAAATAGTTGAAAATTCAAGAAAAATGCTTCAAGCAACTGTTAGTGGTGATGTGGAAACAGTAATAAAAATACTACACGATGTCCATAACTCAGAGATTCCTATTCTAAAATATAGTGATGAGAATAGTTTAGCTTTTGTAGTAACTCTTGCATACTTATCGGCTAGAGATACTTATAGAATTGAACGAGAAGAAAAGAGCGGTAAAGGGTATACAGATTTTTCATTCCATCCTATGAGAAAAAATGATATTCCATTTATATTAGAACTTAAAAAGAATGATGTTCCAGAAAATGCAATTAGACAGATAAAAGAAAAGGAGTATGTTCAGAAATTTAGAAAAGAGTTTAAAGATAAAAAAGTTTTAGCAGTGGCTATTTGTTATTGTTCTGATTCTAAAGAGCATAGTTGTATAATAGAAGAAATTTAGTGGAAAATATAATGATATAATTTGGCAGATATAGATTTTAATCTTTATCTGCCTTTTTGATTCTATAGGAAATTATATTTGAACTAAGTTATAAATAAATGAATTATAATAAGAAAAATTATCATATTAATAAATAAAGTAATAAAAAGTATAATGAAAGAAGGGATGTAGAGAATTTAAAGGAACCTTTGAAATTATAATGCTTGAACGTGGTATGTGGAGAATTAACAAATTTCATAAAGGAGAGGAAGAAGCGGTTATGGATAAACCAATTACAAGGTATATTAATACAATGCCAAAGCTAACACTATCAATGGTTGTAAAAAATGAAGAGGGAAGATACTTAAAGAGTTGTCTAGAAAAGGCAAGGGAATATATAGATAACGCTGTAATTATTGATGATGGGAGTACAGATAACACAGTAGAAATAATAAAAAATGCATTAGATGGTATACCTCTAACTCTTATATTAAACAAGACTTCCACCTTTGCAACAGAAGGGTTACTTAGAAAGCAACAGTGGGATGAAACAATTAAAACAAACCCTGACTGGATTTTATTCTTAGATGGAGATGAAATATTTGAGGATAATTTTAAGTTTGGTATAAGAACTTTACTTGAAAATCAAGAATTTGATTGCTATAACTTTAGACTTTATGATATGTGGGATGAAGAGTATTATAGGTCAGATAGGCTATGGTATGCCCATAGAACCTTTAGACCTTTCTTAATTAGATATCAAAAGAACTTTGAATATAAGTTTAACTACTCAAATCAACATTGTGGAAGAATGCCAAACAATGTTATGGAGCTTTTAAGCTGTAATTGTAATTATAGATTAAAGCACTATGGATGGGCGAGAGAAGAGGATAGAATAAAAAAGTATGAAAGATATAAAACCCTAGATAAGGATGGAGTTTATGGAAATATGGAGCAGTATGAATCTATTTTAGATAAAGATCCTAAGCTTGAAAAGTGGGTAGAATAGGGTAAGATGGAGGTGTTTAATATACCTCCATTAATTT
>JBOFVP010000144.1:0-3613 GCA_051653165.1 Clostridium sp. | reverse complement strand
ATAACTGCTGTTTTTTCAGGATTCTTTTCCACTTGCTCTTCAAAATATTTTTCTAGGGTTTTAGTATTATCATAACTTTTGTTTGCATCATTAAAAGTATTTAATAACTTTTGTTTTTGTAAATTATCTACTATATCTAATTCCCCTATAGTTATATTTTCATTAGCTACAATCTGCTCAAAAATTAATTGAATTGATATTGCAAGACTTTGAATTAAATCTGAAGAATAAGCAAATTTATTATATTTAAACTCAATATTTAGTGTTTCTGAAGGGGTTATAACTATGTTTAAATCATAATTCGATTGTTCATCAGTCTGAACTTCGCTTATAGAAAGTCCTAAATCAGAACAGTTTTTCATTGATTTTATCCCCTCATCAACTGGATAATTTTCAAAAACAATTATATGATCTATAATATTTTGTTTTAACTCAGTTCTTGAATAAATCTCTGAAATTGACGAGTATTCATATGACATAGAATCATTTTTATCTTTTTGACATTTTTTTAATATATCTATAAAGCTATTATTGTCTACTCTTGCTCTAACTGGAATAGTATTAATAAATACTCCCACCATGTCTTCAATACCATCAATTTCTGGTGGTCTTCCTGAAACTACTGAACCAAAAACTATATCATTACTAGATGTATATTTTTCCATTAATATTGCCCATATAGCTGAGAAGAATGTATTAATAGTAGCTGAATACTTAACTGATATTCTGTTAACCTTATCTAAGATATCTTTTGAAATTTTCAACTTATATATTTCTTGATTATAGCTTCCTAACGGATTGTTTAGCTTTATAGTATTACCACTAGGTCTATAATCTAAAAGATAATTGTCCCAATACTGTAATGCCTCAGACTTATCTTGCTTTCTAATCCACTCATAATATAGTTTGCTATTAGGAACATCCTTTAATCTTAAAGGAATATTCTCTATGATAGATTTATATATTTCAAATAGTTCTCCCATTACAATTCTTATACACCATCCATCCATAATGATGTGATGGAAATTTATGCAAACTTTAAATTCTTTTTCTTTAAGTTTAAAGATAGCAACACGAATTAATAAATCCTTTTCTAGATTGTATCTTTTCATACCAACTTCTTTGTTATAAACTTCTATTTTATCCTCTTGTTCTTCATTGCTTAGTCCTGATAAGTTTTCAAAGTAACATTTTAAGTTCCTCTTTTTCAGAATAACTTGAAGTGGTTTTAGAACATTATTATATTTAAACAATGTTCTAAAACTACTATGTCTTTCAATTAATTTATTAAAGCTCTTTTCAAATATTTCTATATCCAAGTCGCCGTTTAATACAAATTTAAAAGTTTCATAATATGCGTTTGAATTAGACTCTAATAAACTGTAATATAGCATTCCTTCTTGCATATTAGTTAACTCAAAAATATTTTCTATTTGTGGTTTATTACTCATATTCTTCAACACCTTTTCTTATGATAGACTATACTTCTAATAACTCTAAATCTTCTAATAAATCATCAAATTCATCAATTGAAAGTTCTGTATAACATAAATCACTTGGTGATAACATCTTTTCAGTTTTTGCTATACAATGCTCAATTATATTTTCTAATGATTCTATATATATTTTTGCTAATGACTGTACACTTTCTTCTTTATATTTATTCTCATTAAATCTAAAAGTAATTATAAATTTTTCCTTTTCAATTACTGAATTAATATCTATATCAAACATAGTTATATTTTTATCGCCAATAGTTTTACCTATAGACATATCACTCTTACTAAAAACAGATTCTTTCTTTTCAGTGTATTGACCCATATAATTAAAGCTATATTTAGGAGTATATTCTTTAAACTCAATATTACCTTCTTTAGTCAAGTGCTTTAATAAGCAATAATTTAGTCCTTCATTTGGAATCTTTATTAACATTTCTTTGACATCTCTTATTTCATATGATAAATCTTTATCCTTATAACTCTTTAAAATTATAGGGTAATTAATCGTAAACCATCCAATAGTATTGCTTATATCTACTGATTGGAAATTGTAGTTTCTGCCATGCCCTTCTAGACTTACCACTGTTCTATCACAATCTTCCCAAGATTGAATAGCCCTACCTAATGCAACAAGTAAAATATCATTTATTTCTGTTCCGTATTTACTATTTACTTCATATAATAGCTTGTCAGTTTTATCTTTTGATAAAGCTGCACTAACTTTTTTCATATCACATTCATAGTTAACTGTTTCTTTATTAGAACCTTTATCTCCACTAACTACCCCATTCCAATATTCACATTCCTTTTTAACTTCATTAGTTTGTGCGTAGCTATTTAATTCATTAGCCCATTGTTTAAAGGATGTTGTCTTCTTAGGTAGGTTTACTTTATTTTTTTTCTGTAAATCTACAAATATATTTTCTATATCTTCAAGTAATATTCTCCAAGATACGCCATCAATTACCAGATGATGGACAATTATAGAGATATAAGACTTCTCTCTTCCATGAAACACTGTAACACTCATTAATAATCCATCTGTGATATTAATAATTTCATTTTTTTCATCAAGAACATCTTTAATTATATTTTCTACTTCATAATCACTATAATTACTAATATCAACTGAAGAAAAGTTAAATAACCCTTCTTTATATGGCTCATTATTTTGAAGGAATTCTTTTCCGTCATAGCTATATTTCATTCTTAATGCATCGTGATGCTTAACTAATATTTCAAACATTTCTTTTATTAAACTATTATCTAACTTTTCTTTAGTTTCTACTGTAATAGCATGATTAAACTTATTCACCTCTACGTTATTATTTAAAAATTCCATTTGAATAGGAGTTAATAATATATTTCCAGTAACCTCTCCCTGAGATATTGTTGATTTATCTTCCTTTACATACTTAGATACTTCTGATAAGATAGGATTTTTCATAAGCATCTTTACATCTAGACTTAAATTATACTTTTTCAATCTAGATACTACTTGTATAGCCTTTATAGAGTCGCCTCCTAGCTCAAAGAAATTATCATTTCTACCTACCTTTGAGTGAGATAATACATTTTTCCATATATCTATCATAATTTCTTCTGCTGAATTATTACCCTCTTCAAAAGCTTTATTAGACTCAATAACAGAATCCATAGCTAATAATTTTTTTCTATCAATTTTACGATTGCTAGTATATGGTATCTCAGTAATTTCTATAAAGTACGATGGAATCATATAGTATGGTAATTCTTCCGCTAAGAAACTGCGTATTTCAGTTATATCCGGCTTATCATTAGATATAATATATGCATATAAAGTATTTATATTATTAGTTTTTTTAGGCAACACAATAGCTTCACGTATATTTATATTTTCTCTTAACTTAGCTTCTATCTCACCTAACTCTATTCTAAATCCTCTAATTTTTACCTGATTATCTATTCTTCCCATATATTCAATTTCACCATTAGGTAGGATTCTTCCTAAATCACCAGAACAATATAACTTTGATTTGTTTCCAAAAGGATTATCTATAAATTTTTCAGATGTTAATTCTAGTCTATTTAAATAACCTCTACACACTCCATCACCAGCTACACATATTTCACCA
>JBOFVP010000143.1:0-21360 GCA_051653165.1 Clostridium sp. | reverse complement strand
TTTTTTATTATCTCTTATTTGCAATTTCAACATTAACTTTTCTTTTGTTAATTCTTGAACCGATACACTTGTTCATGATTTTTTCATGAGAAGATTTATCTACAGTAACAAATGAGAAACTTTCCATTATATCAATCTTATTGATTTTTGAACCAGGTACACCACTTATATCAGCAATGAACTTAATAAGTGTTTTAATGTTTAAGTTATCTCTTCTACCAACTGAGAAGAATAATCTAATTTCATCTGATTCTGGTTCAACTAGTTTATCATCAGTATACTCATAGCTCATTTCGTTATCAAATGCTAATTTCATTAATGCAGCAATACAATCTTCAGCATCAAAGTTATCTAATAAAGAATTAGCTTGTGATAAGTACTTTTTATAACCTTTTTTGTTTAGTATATCTTCAATAGTCTTCATTTTTTGATCCATTTTATTTGAAAGAATAGCACTAACTGATGGAACATCAGCCTTAGGAATATCTCCCTTAGTAACTCTCTTTATTTCTCTGATCATAGATTTTTCTCTAGGTGTAACAAATGAGTAAGCAGTACCTTCTCTGTTTGCTCTACCAGTTCTTCCTATTCTATGAACATAGCTTTCAACATCTTGAGGTAAGTCAAAGTTAAATACGTGAGTGATAGCTTCAACATCAATTCCTCTAGCAGCAACATCAGTAGCAACTAGAAAGCTTAAAGCACCTTCTTTGAATCTTTTAAGAGTCTTAGTTCTGTGTTGTTGAGACATATCTCCGTGCATTCCTTCAACAACATAGTTTTTGCTTTGAAGACTTTCAACTAATTCATCAACACCTCTTTTTGTCTTACAGAAGATGATTGCAGCATTAGGGTTTTCGAAATCTAATACTCTACATAAAGCTTCTAACTTTTGCTTTGAGTTAACTTCAAAGAAAGCTTGTTTAATCTTTGAAACAGTCATAGCAACTTTCTTAATTTCAACGTGTTGAGCATCCTTCTTCATATACTTGTTAGCAAGCTTCTTGATTTGAGGAGGCATAGTAGCTGAGAATAAAAGAGTTTGTCTATCGTCAGGCATAGCATCAATTACAGCTTGAATGTCCTCAATGAATCCCATGTTTAGCATTTCATCAGCTTCATCTAAAACTAAGAATTGAGCAGCATCTAATTTTAATACTCCTCTTCTCATAAGATCTAGAACTCTTCCTGGTGTTCCAACAACAACATCAACGTGATTTCTTAAAGCTCTTATTTGCTTTGAGATTGAATCACCACCGTAAACTGGTAGTATGCTTAATTTTTCATATTTAGCAAGCTTAAGTAATTCATCATTTACTTGAAGAGCTAATTCTCTAGTTGGAGCAAGAATTAAAGCACCAACATTTTTTGATTTCTTTATATTGTTTAATAATGCACATCCAAATGCAGCTGTTTTACCAGTACCAGTTTGTGCTTGACCTATTAAGTCAAATCCTTCAATTGCAAGTGGAATACTTTGTGCTTGTATTTGTGATGGTTCTTCATATCCTAAGTCCTTTATAGCGTTTAGGATTGAACTTTTAAGATTTAAATTTTCAAATTTTATATTTTCCATGTAAACTCCTTCGTAGTGCGTATTTTATCTCATGTTATCAATTCTAATGCCACTACACAAACTCTACGAGCATTAGAACGGTATTACTAAGATTAAGTCGACAAATAATTAAAGTTTAACTTTTATTTTTATAACTTGTAACTTCCGTTTTATATATGTAGTGTGATTAAAAACAAAACATCAACTAACTTAGTATATATTAGTGTACCCATATTGTAAAGTAAATAAGCAAAATAGTATATATTTATTAGAGGTATATATGGGAATTTTTGAAGAAGTATAAATAGAACAAGTATTTTATAATAAACTATTGACGAGTAAGCTATAAATTTGTATTCTATTAAAAGAACATTTCAAGATTATAAATATTTAATAATAATTAATTTTTTAATCAAATGATATAAAGTAAGGTAAGGTGAGACATGTTGATAGTGGTTGGTGGGATGATTGGCCTTGGAAAAAGTTCAGTGGCAAAGATTTTAGGAGAACATTTTGGATCAGATGTATTTTACGAAAGTGTGGATGATAATCCAATACTTCCATTATTTTATAGTGAAACTGAAGAAGAAATACAAAAAAGAAGATATCCATTTTTATTACAATTATATTTCTTAAATACTAGATTTAAGAGTATAAAAGAAGCATTAGTTAATAATAATAATGTATTAGATAGATCAATATATGAAGATTGGTACTTTGCTAAAAAGAATATGGAACTTGGTAGAATTTCTTCATTAGAAATGGAAATATATGAAGATCTATTAAATAATATGCTAGAAGAATTAGATGCGCTTCCAAAAAAAGCACCAGATTTAATGGTATATTTAAAGGGTTCTTTTGATACTGTAATTAACAGAATAAATTTAAGAGGAAGAGACTTTGAAATAGATGATTCATTAAAAGAGTATTATAAGTTTCTATGGGAAGATTATGATAACTGGGTAAGTAATCATTATAATGCATCTGAAGTGTTAATAATAGATATGGATAAGATGGATGTTGTTAATAGTGAAGATGATAAAAATAAACTTATAGAATTAGTAGCAGAGCAAATACATATAAGAGACCAAAGATTTAAATAATTATATACATAAAAAATAACCAGTAGAACTAGCTACTGGTTATTTCTAGTTAATAATCTATTTATAAAAATTAGTTGCATCAGATGGCATTCTCCAGTCACCACGAGGACTTAGAGATATAGAACCTACTTTAGGTCCATCAGGTAAAGCGCTTCTTTTAAATTGTTGAGAGAAAAATCTCCACATAAATTTATCAAGCCATTTTTTAATTTCTTCTTCTGAATAATCTTCCTTAAAAGCGTTAATAGCTAAAAATAAAATCCTATCTTTATCAGACCCATGCTTAATAAAGTTATATAAGAAGAAATCATGTAGCTCATAAGGTCCTACTATATCTTCAGTTTTCTGAGTTATTTCACCATTTGAATCCTTTGGTAAAAGCTCAGGACTAACGGGAGTATCAAGTATATCAATAAGAGTGTTACAAACTTCAATAGATGATTCTTCTTCTGCAACATATCTTACAAGATATCTTACAAGTGTTTTTGGTATTGATGGATTAACAGAATACATTGACATATGATCACCGTTGTAAGTACACCAACCAAGTGCAAGCTCAGATAAATCACCAGTACCAATTAATAGCCCACCTTCTTTATTAGCTAAATCCATTAGAATTTGTGTTCTTTCTCTTGCTTGAACATTTTCATATGTTACATCATGAATATTTTTATCATGACCGATATCTTCAAAGTGTTGGAGAGAAGCTTTTACTATATTTATTTCTCTCAAATCACATCCTAATTCCTTACATAATGTTAGAGCATTATTATATGTTCTATCAGTTGTACCAAAACCAGGCATAGTAATAGTCACTATATTACTATTAGGTATTCCTAGTAATTTAAAGGTTTTAACAATTACCAATAGAGCTAATGTAGAATCAAGTCCACCTGAGATACCAATTACAGCTTTCTTAGAATTTGTATGTTCCATTCTTTTAGCAAGTGCAGCTGCTTGTATATTGAAAATTTCTTTACATCTTTCTTCACGTTCAACTTCATTAGAAGGAACAAATGGGTGCTTATCAATATATCTATCAAATTTATCAATAGTTACATTATTGAAAGTAAAATCTATAATTTCAGGTTCTACTGATAAAAATTTGCTACTATCCCTAAAACTTAAATTTTTTATTCTTTCAGAGTTTAATTTAAATACATCAATCCATGATGAAATTACTTCATTTTCTCTTTGGAAACGTTGGTTTTCCTTTAGTATTCCACCATTTTCAGCAATAAGTAAATGTCCTGAAAATAATAAATCAGTTGAGGATTCATGAACACCAGCTGATGAGTAAATGTAAGAGCATATACATCTAGCAGATTGATTCTTTATTAAGTCTCTTCGGTAATTAGCTTTACTTACTAATTCATTAGAAGCAGAAAGATTACAAATTATATTAGCTCCCATTAGTGCAAGGTGAGAACTAGGAGGTATAGTTACCCATAAGTCTTCACATATTTCAAATCCAATTGAGTAAGATTTATATTTGAAAATTAAGTTAGTTCCAAAAGGAACATCTTTTTCAAAAGGAAGATTAACAGTAGAAGAATTAATATGTACACCCTCTGTGAACCATCTTTTTTCATAAAACTCACTATAGTTAGGGATATAAGATTTAGGAACAATACCTAATAACTTTCCATTAAATATAATATAAGCACAGTTGTAAAGTGTATTTCCTTTTAGTAAAGGAGCACCAATAGCAAAAAGAATATCTTTATTTGCTGAAAAGTTGACTAGGTCTAAAATACCATCATAGCTTTGGGTAAGTAATTTGTTTTGAAGAAATAAATCTCCACAAGTATATGATGTAATACAAAGTTCGGGGAATGAAAGTATTTTTATATTATCATTAACTGCATTTTCTAAACATACTTTTATATTAGATACATTGTATTCAACATCTGAAACTTTTACTTTTGGGCATGCTGAACCTACTTTAATAAAATCCATATATTCATCTCCTTATAAGGTTTTTTTATAATTAATAGCTATTTTAAGTTTAAATGCACACAGTATAAAAAAATATAAAGTTACATTTTAATAATATCTATGGTTACTTATAGATATATATATAACCATATTAAGATGAAAATATTAGAAAATCAATGGATTTTAAGGAAAAAACAAGATAAAAAGTAAAAAATACTTCATAAAAGAGGTAACGAACACTTGATAAGTGGTATAAGATAATATATAATAAGATTATAGAAGAGATAGGTGGTGAAAATAATGTCAATAATATTTTGGTTAGTTGTTGCAGTAGCTGTGTTTATATTAGATGTTGCAACAAGTTCATTTTTATTTGTTTGGTTTTCAATAGGAGCTTTTGGAGCAATAATAGCTCAAATATTAGGGGGAAGCTTCTTAGTACAAGTTATTGTATTTGGATTAGTATCATTAATTTCTATTGGAATTGGATATCCATGGGCAAAGAAAAGATTTAAAAAGGGAGCAGTTAAAACACCATTGATGGAAGAAACTTATATAGGAAAGATATTAATAGCAAACGAGGATATAATTGAGAATGGAAGAACAAAGGTTGGTGGAGTGTACTGGTCTGTGCATAACATAGGAGAAAAAATTTCAAAAGGGGAAAGGTTTCAAATTGTTGGAATGGACGGAAATAAGTTTTTAGTAAAAGGTAAGGGAGAGTGTTAAAAATGGAAGGAAGTATGACAGCATTAATAGTTGGTATTGTAATAGTAGTATTAATATTAGTAGCAATTTTATCATCAGTAAAAATAGTAAATACAGGGTATTTATATGTAGTTGAAAGGTTTGGGCAATTTCATAAGGTGTTAGAGCCAGGGTGGCATTTTTTAATTCCTTTTGTTGATTTTGTAAGAAAGAAGATTTCAACAAAACAACAAATTTTAGATGTACCACCACAATCAGTTATTACAATGGATAATGTTAAAATTTCAGTTGATAATGTTATATTCTATAAGTTATTAAGTGCAAGAGATGCAGTGTATAATATAGAAGATTACAAATCAGGTATTGTTTATTCAGCAACTACTAATATGAGAAATATATTAGGAAATATGAGTTTAGATGAAATTTTATCAGGAAGAGATAAGATTAATAATGAGTTATTAAGTATCATTGATGAGGTTACTGATGCATATGGAATTAAAATTCTTTCAGTAGAAATTAAGAACATAATTCCACCATTAGAAATTCAAGAAGCAATGGAAAAGCAAATGAAGGCGGAAAGAGATAAGAGAGCTATGATTCTTCAAGCCGAGGGGTTAAGAAAGTCTCAAGTTGAAAAAGCTGAAGGAGAAAAACAAGCTAAAATACTTTCAGCAGAAGCAGAAAAAGAGGCTCAAATTAGAAGAGCAGAAGGATTAAAAGAATCACAGTTACTTGAGGCAGAGGGAAAAGCTAAGGCAATAGAAGCTATTGCAACTGCAGAAGCAGAAGCTATTATGAAGGTGAATCAAGCTATAATTCAGTCTGGTACAGATGAAAGAGTTATAGCGTTAAAACAAGTTGAAGCTCTTAAAGAAATGGCTAATGGACCAGCGAATAAGCTTATTTTACCAAATGAAACATTATCATCATTAGGAAGTATAGCTGCAATTGCTGATATATTAAAAGATTCTAAGAAAGAAGATTAATAATTAATTAGGGGGAATAAAAATTCCCTCTAATTTAATAAGGGAGAAGAAGAAGATGTATGAATATAAATATGTAAATTCCAAGGGTGGTACATGGTATACAGAACCAAATCATAGAGAAATAATTGATAAGTATGCTCTTATGGGATGGAGATTTGTGGCTGCAATACCAACATATCAAACTCAAGAAGGAAAAGTTAAAGAATTAGATTTGGTTTTTGAAAGAAAAATTTAAATACATATATTTTGAATAAACCTTTAGTATATTGACAATAATAATATCAATAATATTAGAGGTGATTTTTTTATGAAAAATATAAATTCTAATGAGAACAAGGGAAAACTATGGAATAGAATTGGAGGGAGTAGTAGTATATTATATTCAATAATAGTATTTTTTATAGTCTTATTTACAGGGAAAATAATTTTAAGCTACATAAATATAGAGTCAATTTCTCCAATGTTACTAGATTCTATATTGCTTATTGTAGATTTAGTTATAACTTATATATTTTATATTTTTATTAATAGAGCTAAATGAAAAATAGATGCACTAAATTAGGTGCATCTATTTTTTATGAATTTAAGTGTTATGATTTTAAATCATTTTTAATATCATGATACTTATCTTTAACCTCATCCATTGCATTCTCAACATTATTCATAAATGAGGAATTTTTAATATCATGATATAAATTATCAGTAGTATTTGCTATGTTTTTGATTCCTTTTTCTACAGCTTTTTCGCCCTTACGAACATTTTTTATAGCAGCAGATTCACCATCTCTGATTTTTGACATATTATCAACTCCTTTATATTAATTTAACCATGAATTTTTTAAATATACTCGTTAAAAATAATTGTTAATAAGTTCAAAAATATTGTTAAAAATACAGTAGAAAAAAACTAATAAATCTATTATATTAGTAGTATGTATATTGAAGTTAATAATAAAAAATATAATGTTTAAGAAGTATTAATATTCAAGTATATAAGAACTAAATAAATTTAAGAAAGTGGTGAGGGTATTGTTAGTAAATACTCATAAAACAATTGCCAATAATATTTATCTAAGTTTAGATGAAAATAAAATTTATTTAAATAAGAATAGATTTATATGGGGAAACTTAAAACCAGATGGAGCATCTAAATATAAATTTAAAAGACATTATATAAGAGAAAGTTTACCTATGATAATAGAAAAAATTGAGTTTTTATCGTCTATAAGTGAGGATGATTTTGGAAAAATAATTACAAAGGAAAAGTTTAGTTCAGAAATAGGTGTCGTATGTCATTTTTTAACTGATTATTTTTGTCTTCCACATTTTGAGAGGTGGGAGTTTAAAGACTCAATGAAGATTCATGTAACTTATGAGAAAGATTTAAATAGATTAAGTAAAGTGTATATGCCAATAAGACATAAAGGGATTTGTATAAATGAGGTTAAGAGTTTTATCATGAACTTGCAAAGACAATATGGAAAAAAGAAGGGGTACTTAAGAGATTTAGATTATGCATATTTTGTTTGTTATGCTATTGTTAATCATATAATTAATTCAGTGAAGATTAACACTAAAGTACTAATTAAAAATGTTGTATAGACAAACAAGTTAGAATTATTTTAAAATGTTTACACTAATGATATAATTATGTATAAGATTATATTTGGAGGGGAAATATGGATAGAATTAATTTAACGAATGATTTATCTTTTTCAAGAATAATTCAAGGATTTTGGAGAGTGAACTCTTGGGATAAGAGTGATGAAGAGTTATTAGGATTTATGGAAGAATGCCTAGAGCAAGGGATAACAACATTTGATACTGCAGACATATATATGAGTGAAGAAGCTCAAGGAAGAGCAATGAAATTGAAATCCTCTATGAGAGATAAAATAGAAATTGTAACAAAGTGCGGAATAAAACCCCCTACAAAGTTGTTTGACCAGGTTAAAACACCACATTATGATTCAAGTAAAGAGCATATATTGTTATCAGTTGATAACTCTTTAATGAGGTTGGGTGTAGATTATATAGATGTTTTGTTAATTCATAGACCAGATTTTATAATGAACCCTGAAGAAATGGCAGAAGCTTTTAAAATATTAAGAAAATCAGGTAAAGTGAGAGAAATAGGAGTATCTAACTTTAAGGCATCACAGTTTAGGATGCTTCAAGAGTATTGTGACCATAAGTTAGTTACTAATCAATTAGAAATATCTCCAACATACTTGAATTACTTTACTGATGGTACATTAGATTGTATGATGGAAAAGAGGGTAGCCCCAATGGCTTGGTCTCCATTAGCTGGGGGAAGGATTTTTACAAAGAGTGATGAAAGAGAAAGTAGATTAAGAATAACTTTAGAGAAAATTAAAGAGGAAGTTGGTGCAAACTCTATAGATGAGGTTATATATGCCTGGTTATTATTGCATCCAGTCAATATTATGCCAATAGTAGGTTCTAGTAAAATAGAAAGAACTAAGGCTGCTGTAAATGCTTTAAGTATTAAGCTTAAAAGAGAACAGTGGTATGAGATATGGCAGAGTTCACTTGGAAGAAGTATAGATTAAAATAAAAGGATGCAATGATGCATCCTTTATCTTATTCTTGGGTGAATTTTATTTAAGTAAATTGTTATTAATAATGTTAATGCATAGTCGTATATTATGAATGCAACTTCAACAAATATAATAAAAATTATAGATAAAGAAGAATCAAATACTAAGAATCCTTGCATAAAGTTAAATAAAATTAACCCCATAATATTAAAGAAAATAAATTTAAGAAGAACTTCTAATGGAAGTTTTCTTAGCTTTTCTATAAAAAATTTTATTAATCCATATAATCCAAAAAAACCACCATAACAAATTGCTATATTAAAAGGTAAAATGAAAAAAGATATTAAAGTTGAAGAGATATATACAACTAATGCAGTTTTAATATCACATTTAATAAGAGCAATTGGCACAAAACATGAGGCTAGTGTTAATAATGCCAGTGTATTTATAGGGATTATATTAGTTAAATATAATGTTAAAATTGTTAATGCAACAAGTATTCCACCTGTTGAAATATTTTTACCATTCATTGTGAGAGCCTCTCTTTCAATTTAAATTTAACAGCAACCTATAAGATCACCACCAAAACATTCGCATAAAGAATCTAAACAAATTAAATCACAACAACAGTTGCAGGCTTGGTCGCTATTATTAGACTGTCTGTATGATCTGTTATAACCACCAGCTCTATTTTGAAGCTGTGCAAGTGATTGTCTATATTCGAAATTGTTAGGATCCATGTTTGAAGCAGTAGTAATATTTTGTAGCGCTGAATCATACCATCCTTTATTCATATGAACAATACCAGTTAAAAAATACCACTCAGCAGGTCTAGAATTAATTGTATTTAAAATCATTTCAGCATTTCTTACATCTCTTCTTTGTAAATACATTCTTGCTTGTTGAAGTTTAGATAAATCGTCTCCAGATGAAGAATTTGTATTTGAGTAATTAGATGAAGAATATTCATTGCTATGCTTATTTGAATTTAACATTTCATATGCTTGATTTATTTCAGTTAATTTTTCCTTTGCCAAATCCTGAAGAGGGTTATTGACATATTTATCAGGATGATATTGCTTTACTAACTTTCTGTAGGCTGTCTTAATTTCTTCTTGAGAAGCACCAGGCTTCACTCCTAAAATCTCATATGGATTCATGGGAGAAATCACTTCCTTTCTTATCTTTACAATTACAGTTATTATCAAAAATTTTATAATATTTATCTGCCATACCAAGCTCAATTATATTTAGAAGAATATTTTCATTTTTATGTAAATTTAGTTCTAAGAGTTTTTCTTTGCAGTTTGCACCACAACTAAATATTGAAAACTCTAATCTAGCTTTAATAAGTGGTAACAATTCAGTGTAAGAAAGATTATCCTTATTAAATAAATGATTGATAGGGTTGAATTTACTGTTTTTTAAATCATCTTCTAAATCATCTAGTGCATCAATTAAATAAATCCATTTTCCTAAAGAGTAACCAAGGGAATATAAAATTTCACGCCTAATTTTCGTATCATTTTCAATAGGATTAGGATATAGTTTTAAAATATTAGCTACTATTTCACTAAATGGATGGCAAATTTCATCTAGACATGAAAAGTCTTTATCTTTTTCAAGCTGATAAAGTTTATTTAAATTTTCCTTTATTATTAGATTAATATCTTCTAATGAGGAAGAAAATTTATCCTTATAAGGTTTTAACACAACGGTAAGAAACTTAGATTTAATAGAATTATCATCTAAAACATCATCTAATAATTTGTAATATACTAATGCAACATTCATAGATGAGGCATAATCAATAGCAAAATTATCTAATATCATAGGTTTCTTTTTATGTGGATGTGCCATACACCTTTTAGGGACTATTTTTAATTTATTGCATGATAAGCCATCTAATAGCAGTGCTAAAAAAGTCATATCATAGTTTAGAGTTCCTCTTGGAATATTTCCATATAACTTTTTTATTCCAAGACACACACCACAATAGTATGCATTAAATAAATTAAACTCTTTGATTTTTAGTTCTCCTTTTAAAGGAGTTACATATCCAAACATAGTTTTTCTCCAAAGTAAAATATATATTTATATAAAGAACATTATACAAAATATTCTAAGTATTAACAACAAGTTAAGCCCTATTATATGAATTTTTTAATGATACTATGGAAAAATATCAATATAAAAAAGGATTAAATAAGGGAGAATTAATATATGATTAATGATGCAAGACCACAATATGACGGAGATTTGGAAGATGTGTTTAGAAAATTGAAACAAATATCTGAGGAAGAATTTACAAGTAGTGAAAGTAGGTTATTAAATGAATATTTCTTTTCAGATGATATATTTATTAATAAATTTAAGGAATCAATTGGGGGGGTGCATAATCATCATAGCTTCATAGGAGGATTAGCGGTTCATACTCTACACGTAACAGAGTTAACAAAAACTATTGCATATAAATATGATATTAGATTTAAAGAAATAGCAATATTGGGAGCAAAACTTCATGATATAGGAAAAATATATGAGATGGAGTATTCAAATGAATTCAAATATTCATTAATGGGTGAGTTAGAAGGTCATATAGTGATTGGAGTTAATATGGTTCAAAAATGTTTTGATGAACATAAGGGAGAGTTTTCAAAGGAGTTTATGGCAAGAGTAAAAGGTATAATAGTTCAACATCATGGGAGAGTGGAGTTTGGATCACCAATTCCACCTAAAACTGTAGAAGCACAGGTTGTACATTTTGCGGATTATTTAGATGCAAGTATGGATAAAATTAGAGGGGTCAGTGAGAGTATAAAGGAAGGAGAATGGACAAAAAAAGATAAAAGATTAGAAAATAGATTGTGGATGTAAAAATTATATTGTCAATAAGTATAACTAGATTAGAAATTTAATATAAATCTATAGTTATATTAAATTTCTTTTTAAATTATAGCTTTCAGAAACAAAAATCATATTGTATAATATTACTATACAATATATATAATGGGAATGGTGTGGTATGAAAAAGAGTTTTGGAGAGTTGGTCAAAAAATATACTAAAAATGATGGGCTTATGGTCATTCTACTTTGTATATTATCAATATTAGTAGATACAATTAATATAAAGTTTTCATATGGAATAAATATTACCTTTACATCCATTGTTTTATTTTATACTTTTAAAAGAATAGATGGCACTAAGGCCGTGATAATATCACTAATAGTATATCTAGTTACTCTTTTTACAATATCTAGACATCCATCAAATATAATATTGCCATTAGAGATTTCGATGGTATATTTAGTAAGTAAAAAATATAAAAGTATGAACTTAATAATGTGTGACATAATATTTTGGATTTTTGTAGGGGTACCTATTCAATTTTTAATATATTATTCAGCTAATACAGATTTAGCTAAGGAGTTTATTTATTTTACAATAGCTAAAGATGCAATTAATGCAATAGTTAATGTATTACTAGTCGATTTGATATTTACATATTTCCCTTTAGTAAAAAGAAGTAAAAAAGGAATAAAGTTTACAGTTAAATTTAAAGAGGTGTTATTTCATGTACTATTATTATCATTACTTGTTCCTTTTGTTTTAAATATCCTTTTAAATGGATTTGGGTATTATGATGAAAGTAAAAAAAAGTTTGAAAATATGGCCACAAGTATGGGAGTAAATTTAGAGAAAACCATAGGACGGTGGCAGGAATATCAATTTAGAGCTCTTAAGTTAGATGGTCTAATTCAAATAGGTATTGTAGACGATACAATATTTGATCCACTATATAAGGATGAATTAAACTATGTAAGGATATTAATGGTAGACTCTAATGATGAAATTATTTATAATTCTAAAAAAGATAGTTCAAATATTAAAAGAATAGAAGAAAATAACAGAGATACAAATATAATAAATAATACCAAAAATAATGTAATAAAATGGGCTATGGGAGATTACATAATCTCTATACCAATTGAGACTATGGCTGAAACAATATCAAACTATAAGGTTACATTAAAGGTTATTATTCCTAAAACAGAGCTACAAAAAAATATGATAGAGGAAAGTCTAAATGAAATAAGAGTTTTGATGGTTTTTTCAACATTTCTTATGATTGCAGGTATTTTTATTAATAAAAATATATTTAAAATAATATCAAGGCTTGCAGAGATAACCTCAGATATCCCAAAAGAACTAGAAAAAGATTGCTGTGTTATATGGCCTACTAGTTCAGTTTTTGAATTAAATACATTAATAGAAAATTTTAAAAATACAACTGCAAGACTGAAGTACATGTTTCATAAAAGTAATGTATTAAGTGAGCAGCTAAGTATGTCAATGAGGAAGCTAGAAGAAATGGCATATATAGATATATTAACAGGATTAGATAATAGACATAGTTTTAATGAATATTTATACACCGTTTATAAAGAGTATAGCAAAGAAAGTGAAAATGTATCAGTTATGTTTATTGATTTAGATCATTTCAAAGAAATAAATGATTTTTTAGGACATGCTACTGGGGATATTTTACTAACTCAAGTTAGTAAAAGACTTAAAAAGGTTAGAAATGAAAATGTTAAAGTATTTAGATTAGGCGGAGATGAGTTTGTAGTTGTAATAAAATCAAATAATATAGATGAGGTAGAGAGCGTAGGAGATTATATTTTAAAGGAGATTAATGCCCCATTTGAGTTAAAGGGTGGAAATTATAATATTACAGCCAGTATTGGGGTAGCTATATTCCCTAAAGATGGGAATGAAATGGATAAGATAACAAAGTATTCTGATATTGCAATGTATCATTGTAAGGAAAAGGGTGGAGGGTATGTTCAATTTTTTAATGATGAGATAAAGAATAGTTTCATAGAAACATTATCAATAGAAAGTGAAATAAAAGCTGGAATAGAAAATGGTGAATTTAGGGTAGTATTTCAACCTAAAATCAATATAAAGAAGGAAGGTGTTGGTGGACTAGAAGCATTGGTTAGATGGAATAGTAAAACGCATGGGGAGTTGTCTCCAAATAAATTTATACCTATAGCAGAAGAATCAGGGTTAATAATAGATATTGATGATTGGGTTATTAGGGAATCTTGTAGAATTAATAAAAAGCTACAAAACATGGGTCTTCCAAAATTTCCAGTGGCAGTTAATATATCACCATTACATTTTGCTAAGGGAAATTTAGTTCAATATGTAGAAGGTGTATTAAAAGAGACACAATTACATGCAAATTATTTAAAGCTAGAGATAACTGAAGGTGTATTTATAAATAATAATGATAAGGTTGTAAATACAATTTTAGAGTTAAATAAGCTAGGGGTGTTAGTATCAATAGATGATTTTGGAAAAGGTTATTCATCTATAAATGAGATAATGACATTGCCAATTACAGAAGTTAAAATCGATAAACATTTTGTAACTGATATTCATAAAGATGAAAAGAGAAAAATGGTAGTAAAATTAATAGTAGAATTAGCACACGGATTTAGTTTATCTGTTGTTGCAGAAGGAGTGGAATCTATATTTGAGTTATCGTCAATAATTAAAACAGGGTGTGACGAGATACAAGGATATTTATTTAGTAAGCCATTAGAATTTAAAGAATTAGTTCAATTTCTTAAGGATAGTAGTGAAAGGTGTAAAGAAACTATAGGAAAAGGTGAGAGATTATGAAAATAATAAAAATATTATTTATATTTACTATTAGTTCTTTTGCATTAATATCATGTGGAGAAAATATTAGTAAAAATGAAAATATTAATGGAGTAGTACAAAAAGAAAGTGATGATGAAATTGTAATATGGGCACATTTTGATGGCTTTAAAGATGCAATAGATGAATTTGAAAAAAATAATCCAGAATATACCATTAAACTTGAAACATTTTCTTATGAAGAATATTTAAACAAATATTTGGATGTATTAGGAACAGATAATGCTCCAGATATTATGATAATTGATTCAAATGAATTTGGCGTATTCACAACGTTAGATACTTTTGAGGATTTACTACAGGAGCCATATAATATTGAAAAATATAAGGATCCAAAGGAAACACCCTATTTTGATGAAGGGGCTTGGAGGTTAGGGTATTCATTTGATAATAAAAAAATGTATGGAGTAGCATATGCATCTGCACCTATAGTAACTTATTATAGATATGATATTTTAAAAGAAAATGGCTTTCCTTGTGAACCAGATGAATTAGCTGAATTTATGAAGGAACCTAATAATTGGTTAGAGATGGGTAAAAAACTTAGGGATAAGGGAATTTATATTACTCAGTGGGCTGCAGACCCGATTACAATTACAACTAAGTGCATACCTGCATTTGATGAAGAATTAAATTTTTTGTATGGAAAAAGTGATATGTTTAAAAGACATCTAGAGGTTGTTAAAGATTCAAGAAATACAGGGATGGTTGCAGGAAAGGATATATGGTTACCAGAAGGTGAGAAGTATATTGTTGATGGTAACTATGCTATGTTATATTTAGGATCTTGGGGTTCAGCTACCATTGAGAATATTGTTACTAAGGCAGGTAAATTAGATGAGCATAAAGGGAAATGGGCTGTAACAAGTTTACCTTTTGGATTGTATGGATGGAGCAATAGTACTATTATGAGTATTCCTAAAAATTCCAAAAACAAAGAAGGTGCATGGAAGTTTATGGAGTATTATTGTTTTGAAAGGACTCATGATGGAATTGGAAGTGTTCCTACGTATGTAAATCCTGAAAATAGCAATGAGAATTTATCATATAAAAATAGGTTTCTATACAACGAAGATGAGCAGGAGTTATATAAAAAAGTAATGAGTAAAACTGAGGAGTTTAGAGTAACTACATTAGATAAAACTGTATTTAAAACATGGGAGGAAATTTTAAAAACAGATTTAGATGAGTTAAGTGTAGAACAACTTATAAAAAAAATAGAAGATCAGGTTAAAAAGAATACAAGCATTGATAAAGAGATATTATTAGAAAACTTAAATAAATAAATGATTAGTTAAAATTAAAAGATAGTTAAACTTTATGAGCATTTAAGATTTATTTAATATTAACTTAAGATTAAAGTACCGCTTTATAAGATATAATTAAAATATAGAAATTTATATAATGGAGGGGTATTTATGGAAAATAATGAAACTAAAACAATAACTACGGTAATGACAGAAAATCAATCTACAGTAGGGGTTGGAATTGGAGTTGGTGTTGCTCTAGGTATGGTTACAGGAATTGTTGTAGGGAAAATGAATGGAAGTAAAACTATTGGAACAGCAACTGGAATTGGTGTTGGAGCTGCGTTAGGTGCTATAGGAGCATTGTTAGTAAATTATAAAAAAAATAATTAAAACTTTAAAATAAAAGCGACTAAATTTAAGTCGTTTTTTTTTGCTTTAAAATGTTAATAAAATTTAAGAATTAATAGTGTATTTTATGTAAAGGAAAAGGTTGACATTATAAAATAAAAATAGGAAAATAAATACATATATTACAATATATATAATAAGATAAGGGGGGAGAAAAATTGAAAAGAATATTGAAAGCAGTAATTCCATTATTTGTTGGTGTATGTGTGCTTATGCCTAATGGGATAATAGCAAAGGCAAATAAAACAAGTGAAGAAGTTAAAGCAAAAAGTAACAAAAGAATAGTGTCATATTTCCCAAATTGGGGATTTTGGCAAGATTCACAAAAAAGAATACAAGTTAAGGACATACCTTGGGATAAGGTAACACATATTAATCATGCATTCTTTGAAATAACAAAAGATTTTAAAATTGAATCAACTGATGAGTGGGTAGATTATTATCAACCATTTTCACATTCTCCAGCAGATGATTGGGAGAAGTATCCTGTAAATGGATATTCTAAAGATAATCCAGCAGGGCATATGGGAGAGTATAAGTATTATAAGAGTAAGTATCCAGATGTTAAATTGTTGATATCAGTAGGTGGATGGACAAGAAGTGAATTATTCCATGAATGTGCAAAGGATCCAGCTAAAAGAAAAACTTTAGCAAATAGTATGGTACAGTTTATGAAAAAGTATCCTTATGTAGATGGATTTGATATTGATTGGGAATATCCAGGGGTTGAAAGAAAACCAGAAGGGGATGGATATGATAGAGGAAATCCAGCTGGCCCTGAAGACAAGGAAAACTTTACACTATTATTAAAAGATATAAGAGAAACTTTTAATGCAAATGGAATGAAAAATAAGCTTTTAACAGTAGCTGTTGGTGCAGGTGAGAAAAAAATAGAACAAACTGAGCCAGATAAATATCATCAATATGTAGATTATATTGGAGTTATGACATATGATTTTGCAGGTAGCTGGGATAATACAACAGGCCATTTAGCAGGATTGTATGCAAATCAAGCAGATCCATTACCAGAAAGATCAAAATTTAATACTAATGATGCTATGAAAACTTTTAGAGATAAGTATAATGTGCCATCAGACAAGCTATTAGCAGGAGCACCATTATATTCAAGAGGTTGGGGTGGTGTAGAGCCAGGTCCAAATGGAGATGGATTATTCCAAAAAGGAAATGGTGCTTTTAATGGTGATTTAGGAGCAGGAGGGCAATATTCTTGGTATGACATACCTGCATTAGAAAAGTCACCTGAGTGGAAGAAATTTAGAGATCCTATAGCAAGAACGCCTTATTTATATAATCCAACAAAGAAACAATTTTTAACATATGAAGATGAACAATCATTGTTAGAGAGAGTAAGTTATGTAAATGAAAATAAATTTGGTGGGTTAATTGTTTGGGATGCAAGTGGAGATAATAATGCAGCAGGTTCTCCAATGCATACAATTATGAAAGATGGATTTGATAATGGAATAATAATAAAGCCAGAATATCCAGCTGAAGATTTCGATAAAAATATGACTGTCGACATACTTGATATGGCGTTAATATCAGTTAAATATAACTTAAAGAGTAGTGATAATGGATTTGATGTAATGTATGACTTGAATAATGATAAAATAATTGATATTTATGATATCGTTAGAGTTGCTAAGGCTATGACTGTTCAAATAACACCAGATCCAGATCCAGATCCGAATCCAGACCCAGATCCTAGTGCTCCAGCATGGGATGCAGCTACTGCATACTCAGGAGGGGCTATTGTTACGCACAATGGTGTAAAATATAAAGCTAAGTGGTGGACAAGAGGAGAGGAGCCAGGAAAGGCTTCTGTTTGGGAAAAAATTTAAAATATTATTTTAGGGGTGTATGAATGAGGGGTCATTTTATACACCTTCTTTTACAGGGTATAAATTTGGAGGGTATAAATGAAATTTAAATATAGAACATTTGGGGTAATATTAACCTTATTATTTACAGTACAAGTATTAGGGTGTACTAATGATACTGAAACTGAGGTTAATAGCAATATTGAATCAAGTGATAGTCAGGATAATATCATTAAAGTTTCTGAAGATATAGAGGCATTTAGAGGAGAAGTTAAGGATATTAAGGATTTAAATTATAATATTATAGGGAATGAAAATATAGCACAGAATATAGTTTTTCAAGATGAGTATACAAAATTAGAAGGTATTACAACTTTTAGAGGTAATCATTATAGGAATTCTTCTAGTTATGGGACTATTAATATGTCAGAAAGGAAGTTAGAAGAGGCATGGAAATATCAAACAGGAACAAGCTCCTGGGGTGGAGGAGCAGGTTGGACAGGTCAACCTGCTATTGTAAAGTGGCCTAATGATATTAAAATGTCAATGAATATAAAGGATGAATTTAAACAACAAGAAGATTTTGTTGAGGTTATATATTCATCTCTAGATGGATGTATTTATTTTTTAGACCTTAAAACAGGTAAACCTTCGAGAAATAAAATAGTTGTTGGGAATCCGATAAAGGGAACATTGTCCATAGATCCAAGGGGATTACCATTGCTATATGTAGGGGAAGGAATAAATGAAAGTGGTGTTGTAGGTTTTAATATTTATAGCCTAATTGATGGAAAAAAATTATATGAACTTTCAGGAACCGATAAAGATTCATATAGAGGATGGCCAGCATTTGATTCATCAAGTATAATCCATGGAGAAAGTGATACTGTTATATTAGGTGGAGAAAATGGAATTTTATATATTATTAAGTTAAACTCAAAGTTTGACAAAGAACAAAATAAAATTGATATTAATCCAGAAATAACAAAGTATAGATATAAGATGGGGAGTGCATTAGGAAGATTAGGGATAGAAAATTCAGTAGCTATATATGCTAATCTAGTATATTTCAGTGATAACAATGGTTACATTAATTGTATTGATTTAAATACTATGAAGCCTGTTTGGACTATAAATGGAGGTGATGATATAGATGCCTCTATTACAATAGAGGTTGAAAATAAAACGCCTTATATATATTGTGGAACTGAAGTGGATCATCAAGGGGTAAAAGGGAATTCTGTTTTAAGAAAAATTAATGGATTTACTGGAGAGGTAATATGGAATAAATCATTTTTTTGTGAATCCATAGTTGGAGATAACGCAACAAATGGAGGATTGCTAGCTACAAATGTTATTGGGAAAAATAAAATAGATGATAAAGTTATATTCTCATTAGCTAGAAATAAGGGGTTTAATAGAGGTGTTACCTATGCATTAAATAAAAAAACTGGAGAGATAGAATGGGAAAGAGAGTTTGATAATTATATGTGGAGCTCTCCAGTTGATGTTTATGATAAAGATGGAAACGGATATATTATACAATGTGATAGTGCAGGTTATATGTGGATATTAAATGGAACAGATGGAACAGTAATTGATAAAATTCTTTTAGATGGAAATATAGAATCAACGCCTACTGTGTTTAATAATATGATAGTTGTTGCCACTAGAAATGGAAGTATATATGGTGTGAAAATAAAATAATTAAGAGGGAGGGAGACCTTCCTTTTAATTGTATAACAATATTTAGTGGTTGAAATAATATTAATAAAAGAGTATACTAAATATAATTAAACGGTTGTTTGAAAAAAGTGTTTAAGTGGAGGAAATATGAAAAACTATATTGAATTTAAAGATGTTAAAAAAGTTTATAAAATGGGAGAAGTAGAAATATCAGCTTTAAGTGGAGTTGATTTTTCAATCAAAAAAGGTGAGTTTGTAGTTGTAGCTGGTGCATCAGGTGCTGGTAAAAGTACTATATTAAACATACTTGGAGGAATGGATAGTCCTTCAACAGGAAAAATATTCGTAGATGGCAAAGAAGTAAGTGCATACAGTGCGAAAGAACTGACTACATATAGAAGATATGATATCGGCTTCGTGTTTCAATTTTATAATTTAGTTCAAAATCTAACAGCAATTGAAAATATTGAGCTTGCAACACAGATATGCAAAAACCCATTGAATGTAGAGGAAACCTTAGAAGCTGTTGGGCTAAAGGAAAGAAGAGATAATTTCCCAGCACAATTATCTGGTGGAGAGCAACAAAGAGTTGCAATTGCAAGAGCACTTGCAAAGAATCCTAAATTACTATTGTGTGATGAGCCAACAGGTGCATTAGATTACAATACTGGAAAGGCTATATTAAAATTACTGCAAGATACTTGTAGAAATTTAGGAATGACTATAGTTGTTATTACTCATAACTTAGCATTGTGTCCAATGGGAGATAAAATCATAAGAGTAAAAAATGGAAAGGTACATTCTATTGAGGTTAATGATAATCCAACTCCAGTAGAGAGTATTGAGTGGTAATAATGAGAAATATGTTAGTAAAGGATATGTTTAAGGAGATAAAAAAGTCATTAGGAAGATTTTTATCAATAATGGCTATAACTGCATTAGGAGTCTCTTTTTTCGCAGGAATTAAGGTAGCACCGGTGTATATGAGGGATTCCTTAGATAAGTATTATGATAACCAAAATTATATGGATTTTACTATAGTATCTACTCTAGGATTAACTGGTGAAGATGTAGATAGTATAAAAAGTATAGAGGGGATTAAGGATGTTATTCCAAGTAAATCTATGGATGTATTACTAAATCAAAATAATACAGATGTAGTTACAAAAGTTCTTGGTATTCCTCAAAGTTATTTTAAAAATGAGGAGAATGATTTTATTAACAAACCTTTGTTAATAGAAGGTAGAATGCCTGAAAATCAAAATGAATGTTTAATTGAAAAAAATGAAATGGAAGCTTATCAAATAAAAATAGGGGAAAAGGTTAAATTATCATCTGGAACTGAAACCAATATAGAAGAGTCATTAACGGAAACAGAATATACAGTAGTTGGTTATGTTCAAACACCAAGTTTTTTATCCTTCGAAAAAGGAAGGTCTAATATAGGTAGTGGAGAAATTAATAATTTAATCATGATATACCAAGAGAATTTTAAGGGAGAAATATTTTCAGAAATTTATGTTACTGTTAATGATGTGAAGAGTTTAAATTCCTTTGATGAAGAGTATTTTAAGAGTTTAGAGCCAGTAG
>JBOFVP010000142.1:0-1002 GCA_051653165.1 Clostridium sp. | reverse complement strand
CTGAATTTTAAAATTTGTAAAATATACAAAAAAGTGATGGTAAAAACTCCATTAGCTTTCCCCACCACTCTTCTCTAACTCACAATTGCTCCATCTTCAATTTTTACAACCCTACTACACATATTTGCAATATTTTCGTTATGAGTAACAATAATTACTGTTTTTCCCTCTGCATTAATTTCCCTTAATATCTCCATGACTTCATTCCCTGTTTTCTTATCTAAAGCACCAGTTGGCTCATCTGCTAAAATTATATTTCCTTCATTTACTAAAGCCCTTGCAATAGCAACACGTTGCCTCTCCCCACCAGATAATTTATCTGGAGTTTTATGGAGATGTTTTTCAATTCTAAGCTTCCTAGTAATCTCCTTACACTTTTCAAACCTATTACTTTTATTTTTTTTAGAGTAAATCAATGGCATTTCCACATTCTTTAATACACTCAAATTATAAATAAGATTAAAGCTTTGGAATATAAAACCTATTTCCTCATTTCTAATTACTGATATTTCCCTATTTTTTAGATTCTTTATATTTCTACCATTAATATAAACCTCTCCACTTGTTGGCTTATCTAGCAATCCTATCATATTCAATAAGGTGGATTTTCCTGAGCCTGATGTTCCTATAATTGCTATTAACTCACCTTCATTAATTGACAGGTTTATGTTCTTTAATGCAAATACCTCCCCATCAGAATCCCCATATTTTTTCGTTAAATCCTTAAGCTTAATTATCTCCATTTACTCTCTCCCCCTTATCATGTTAACTACATCCTCTTTAATTATTGCAATAATTGGTATAACACTTATAACAATGGTTATAATAATTACAATAATTAAGTCAAATACTATAAATTCTGTAGTAATTTTCACCTTACTTATAGCTAGAATACTAAATATAGATAAAATTGATGATAGAATTGTCATCCCACTTATTTCCTTTAGAACATCAAAAGCTAACCTTATATTAGTTGCACCTAAAGCCTTTTTTATTCCAAAC
>JBOFVP010000141.1:0-1470 GCA_051653165.1 Clostridium sp. | reverse complement strand
TAAAATAGTCTAGTACTTTCTTGTTTATTTTCTCCATCAAAAAGAATCTTATCAACTCGATAAGACTCTCTTTTAATTTTAAATTTATTTTTTATTATCAATATACGAAGTAGCACTTAAAGCTGCAATATTACCTTCTCCAGCAGCCTTTATATATTGATAAGGCTTTCCTACACAATCACCAGCTGCAAAGCATCCTGATAAATTTGTTTCCATAAGCCTTGTTGTTTTAATATGACCATTCTCTATTTCTAATCCTGGTACAAGTTTATCTGGTGTTAAAGAATCTTTAATAAAAAACACACCATCTACTTCTATTTCCGAATTCTTCATTATTAATTTATTAACATTACTCTCACCAACTACCTCTTCAGGTATATCATTAATTATTTCAATGGATGAATTAATATTGACTTCACTCTTATATAAAGGTATATAATAAACTTTCCTACATATCTCTGATAAAAAATTAGCCTCTTCTTCGCCTTCTTTATTAGTGCTAATAATAGCTACAGTTTTACCTTTATAAAGTGGAGCATCACAGGTTGCGCAATATCCCACACCCTTACCTAAAAACTCTTCCTCGCCTTTTATAGGCTTTGAATACTCAACTCCTGTTGCAATAATTATTGCTGTTGCTTCATACATCTTTTCATTTACCATTAATGCATAATAGTCTCCCATTGAATAAACAGCATTTATTTTTTCAGTAGTTATTTGAATATCCATATCCTCTAAGTGTTCTTTAAATCCATTAATTAACTCTTCTCCAGTAGAATTAGGAAATCCAAGGTAGTTATGAATTTTAGGAGCCTTTAATAGTTTATTAGATAATGAATTTGACCCAAATAATATAAAATTCTTTTTTCTTATTTTTGCATTTAAAGCTGCAGACAATCCTGCTGGTCCAGTACCTATTATAGCTAAATCAAATCTGTCACTCATTTTTATAAATGTGCCTTTAATTTAGCAGCTAAGGCATCTTTAGGTTGGAAACCTATCATTGTTTCAACTGGATTTCCGTCCTTAAAAATAATCATTGTTGGTATATTCATTACCTTAAATTGATTTGCAAGTTCTCCACTATCATCAACATTTACTTTATATATTGAAGCTTCTTTTATTTCTTCTGATAATTGTTCTAAAACTGGAGCTACCATTTTACAAGGCCCACACCAATCAGCATAAAAATCTACTAATACTACACCTTTACTTTGTGCCACTTCTTTTGAAAAATCATTGTTTGTTAAAACCTTCATCTTAAACCTCCTATATACCCCTGTTGGGTATTTTTTAATTTCATATTACTCCTATTTTATATTAATGTCAACATCTCATATATATTATGTGCAATTCACTTCAAATTACACATCTCTTACATAATAATTAAGATTCTGTAATCACCTGTAATGATGCATATACCCCATTTAATTCTATTAATTCATCATGGGTACCTCTTTCTTCTACACC
>JBOFVP010000140.1:0-2147 GCA_051653165.1 Clostridium sp. | reverse complement strand
TATCTTTAAAATAAGAAATAATATGTGACTTACCATCACCAACACTTCCACACACTAAAACAAGCTGTGCTCCATCCTTCTTATGTGCTTCCATTATTATATCTTCTAATTCATTTTGAGCATCTCTTGCAATATGCATGTACTTCTTAAAATCACTAAAAGTATTTAAACTTTCTACTGCTTCTTTTGAGGATTCCTTTAGCCTAGATAATTCTTGTACAAGGCACTGCTTATCCTTCTCTTTTGGAGCTACAACTCCAACAGCTATTTCTTTTTCTTCAGGTGTTCCCCCTTGGGTTTCAAGCTTCTTAAGTCTTTCTAAAATTTCTGTATCCATTTCACTTTTTGGCTTTGGTTCCTTGTAAGGTATTTTTTCAAATTCATCACAAGTATATACCTCTAAAAACCATAAAGTTAAATCATAAAGTTTTTTATGAATTTTTAATGCTTCAACTAGTTCTGTTTCTACCTTATCATGGGTAGCTAAATTACCAACACTTCTTAAATAATGAAGATCATTAACTACTTCTTTTTCTATTAATTCTTCATCTCTTAATTTTTTTATTCTATCAACTTGATTTGCTCGTTCATCTAAATCAATTTTTTCTAATTTTAATATTTCTTTGCTTAATAATTCTCCAAATTTTCTTCCCTTAATTATTGCACTTTCAGAATCTGTATAAACAATGTTTGTGAATTCTTTTGTTATTTCAAATAGCTCACTATAATCTTTTTCTAAATAATTAAAGATTGTTTTATCCAAGTTTCCCCAACCCTTTCTTTTATATATCTATATTAATATTCATTTTTGCTTTACAAATAATTATATAATTCGTCATATTATATTTTAACATAAATTATTATAATATTATATAAGTTGTCCCTCATTAATTATGTCCATATTCTCACATTATAATCACTTTCCTCTATAAAATTATTTTATCATAAAGTAAAAAACAGATTAAATCTTTAAATCTAATCTGTCCTCTTAATCAATTATCTATTTTAATACTACCCCATAAAAATATTAATTTAGCTTTACAATAGTTTTCTTTTCAGAAATAAATACCTCCGTAAATTCTAATTCAAGTCCAGTAGTACCAATTGGTACCTCAACAACATAAACACCAGTTAACTTCTTCCCCGGTTCTACATTATCATCCAACTGCCCTACCTTCGCAGCTACTAAACCTTCCATTGAGTAATCACACTTCCTTCCATCCGAATCAACTACCTTAAACATCATAAGTGATGATACCCCAATATCTTTTGAAGATGTATTTTCTACCGTACAATCCACGGCTATATATTCATTGCCCTCCTTAGGTGTTGAAATCTCATTACCTTCCACAGTATAAACCCTATTAACTATTAAATTCATACACTCTAATTCTATAGTATCTCCAATATTATAACTTTTGTTTTCTTCACTGATTACTTCTTGATTACCAGAGTCTTCTACATATGATTCTGAGGTATTCTCTTCATCAACTGCACTACCTTTACTTACTATCCCAATTACACCAATTGCACCAATAATCATAAAAATCAATACTCCAATAATAATCTTATGTTTCTCTAAAAAACTTCTTGTATCCTTTCCACACTTTTGGCATATAGCCCCCCTATACACTTCTTGTCCACATGATTCACAACTAATTAATTTCGCCATCTTTATCCCCCCGTATATTATATTTTTAGTTACTTCTAATTTGTAATATTATACTTTAAACGTTAACACATTGTCAATATTTAACACATTTTGTTTATGTTTAACATCTCCTTTCACCTACTTATTACACTTTATATAATGTAAGCATCTTATTTATCAAAGTTATACTTTGCCAACCATAAAAAAACAGATTAAATCCTTAAATCTAATCTGTTATCTTAATCAATTTTTCATTTTAATACTTCCCTATAATCTCCAAAATCCCCTCACCATACTTAGAAGCCTTAACCTTCCCAAATCCAGAAATCCCTAAAAGCTCCTCCATACACTTAGGCTTAATAGAAACCAACTCATCCAAAGTAGCATTATTAAAAATAAAATATGCCTTAACCTTCTCATCAAAAGCCCTAGAACTCCTAAACTTCTTAAGCTCATCATAAAGCCCCACAGAAGAATCCTGTTTCTCCTCACAAGG
>JBOFVP010000139.1:0-7513 GCA_051653165.1 Clostridium sp. | reverse complement strand
AACTTTTTTACTTATTTCTAATTCTTTAATTGCATCATCCTTAATAACTCCAAAAAGTAGAATACCCATAGTTGTTGTTGTAATAAGAATTGATGCTAATATCATACCTAAAACATAGTTAGTTAAATATCTTTTAATTGATCCATTTTTGTTCATATAAAACCCCTCAATCACATTTTCATTATTAACTTTATCGTACAGTTTTAGTAAAACTTTACCTAGTAATAACTCCTTGTTCATTCTTTAATGTGAATTAGAGAGATATTTAAAAATACTAACTTAATTTACTAATTGTTCTATATTATGAACTTATTAACTTCATTTGTCATTTCATTACAACTATCCTTAAGTATATCAATTGCAGAATTAATAGAATCAATTGATACTGCAAATTCATTAGTTGATGAAAGTATCTCCTCTGATATAGCTGTTATTTCTTCTGAAGCTGCTGCAGATTCTTCAACACTTCCAATTATATCATTTTTATCTTTTATAATTTCTTCAAAACTACTAGTAACACTATCAATTAGTGGGTCTATTTCCGTAACGGAAGCTGTAATTAATTTAAATGAACCCACACTTTCATTAACGCTTTCTTCACTTCTTGAAATTTCATTATTTATATCCTCACTTGCCCTAACTATTGTGTCTGTACTTTGAAGTACATTTTCTATAATTGAGTAAATACTCTTTGTTGATTCTTTACTTTGCTCTGCTAAACTTCTTATTTCATCAGCAACAACAGAGAATCCGCGTCCTGCCTCACCAGCCCTAGCTGCTTCTATTGCAGCATTTAACGCCAATAGGTTTGTTTGATCTGAAATAGAGTTAATTAAAGTAATAATATCATTAATAGTTGACATACTACCTTTCATTTCACTTATTTCCTTTGAAAACTCATTGAAGGAAGTACTTAATGATTTTATTGAATCATTTAAGTTATTCATACCAACTTGACTTTCTATAGCCATATTATTTATATCCTTAGATTTAGAGCTTATAATATTTATATAATCACTATTTTCATTAATCATTCGATCAAACTTCTCTAATTTAAGATTAATATTAGTTAAATCAGTTGCTTGACTCTCTGAAGCAATGCTTGACTCCTCAATTGACTTATTTATTGTCCTTGTACCTGTTACAATATTATCAGCCATTTCTGCAATCTCAAAACACTCTTTATTAAGCTTGTCAACTGAATTATTTATTGCCTCTACAATGCTTCCAACAGACTTCTTAGTCTTTTCTAAGGCATTATATATGTCAGTTATCTCATCACCTTTATTATCTAATACATCCGAATTACCAAAGTATCCTGTAGCGATTTTTTCTACCTCAATCTTTAACTTATTCAATCTTTTAGATATATCATTTGATAGTTTAAAGGTTGCAGCTATCATAAGTAATATAGCAATTCCAGCTAAAATGCTTATTGTTACTCTAAGTTTATTTATCCCTGTTAAAAGATCACCTTCATTTGTGGTAATTCCAACTGACCATCCTTTTGACTCAATTGGAGCAAATCCTAAATATTTTCTGTCTCCATCAAACTCATAGTTACCTATTCCATTTTCCCCAGTAATCATTCTTTCAGTAATAGCTCCAAGTTCTCTAAACTTTGAATTAGTTTTACCATCCTCAATTCTATTAACCTTATCAATAACCTTTTGCATATCGTTATTTGCTATATTAGTTCCTTTTTCATTAACAATATAAGCACTACCTGTTTTACCAAAGGTTATTCTATTAGTTATTTCAGATAATTCCATAGCATCCATAGAAAAGAATACTATACTTGTAACTGTATTTCCCTTTTTAACGGGTACTGTAATTGCAATTTGTAGTCCTCCATCAGCTTTGCTTAAGTAAGGCTCTGTATAAAAACTATTACCCTTCATATTTTCTTTAAAATATTCTTTATCAGCTACATCTACAACCTCTCCTAGTATTGTTGTACAAACACCATTAGTATCAATTATAGCTGCCTTTTTGTATTTATGATCTTCTACCTTTATTTTAAGAAAATCTAACTTCTCCTTTAAAGATGTATTTACATCTTGTATTAATGGATTACTTGCAACAATCTCAACCTTTTCAATTTCCTTATCTATAAGATCATTAATATCCTTACCAACTTGCAGTGAAAATGATTTTAATAACTCCTGTGAATTACTTAAAAGAGCATTTTCTGCTAACTCAATTGCAGCTATATTTATGCATAATAGTGTAATAAGCATTAATGTGCAAAACTTTAATACCATATCTTTTCTTATTGTTCTTTCATTAAAAAATTTCATTAATTATTTACTCCTCTTTTGTTCCTATTTAATTAATTGATAGCATTCCCCTAAATATATCTCCCTCTAAATGTCCCTACTTTCTCTAACAAATTAAATCTTACCAATTAATCCCTCTTTTTTTTATCGTAAACAGATTCAAATAATATAATTAATTAAGTTATTTAATATTTATTTAATTAATTTAATCTTAATTTCTAAATTTTAAATACATTATTATTAAATGAGTACAAATATATCCTTATTAAGTATTATATATAAGAATATTTTTTGGAGGTTATTATGGCTACAATAAGCTATGCAAATATTAATAGTGGAAAACTTGCTTATGCGATTGGTTGGATAAATCTTGGTAATATTCCACTTACCCCACCAACCCAAATTACACATCATGACTATATCCTCCCTAGAGGTGATATTTTCTCATTTGATATAAGCTCAACTGGTTCTGGTGTTAGTGTATCAACTCAACCTGTTCCTACTTGGAGTGGTGCCGCTATGGGCAGACTTGGATATACTGGCATTACAGGAAATGTCGCTGTATTTGCTACTGGAAATGGCTCTGTTAATGTACCCCTTGAGAATATAATACTTAAAACTCCCTCTGGTGAGATTATTACAAATTATGCTCTTTATCTTGCAGATGCTGAAGCAACCCGTTCTGATGGTGGAGAAGGAGTTGGATTTCAATCAGATGGTGGTCCAATTACCCAAGTTGATGTATACCCTTCCAATCTCCCTTGCCCAAATGCAGTTGGTAATGGTACTTCAACAATTACAATCGGATTTAATGTGCCCTGTACTGGAGCAGGTTGGAATTCTAGAATATTCCAAACAACTTCCCCTAACTCAATTCTTGGAAAACTTTTAACCATTGGTGGAAATGAAGCTTTCGCACTTGGACTCAGTTATCAGAAAATCACATTAATTAAGGATATTCAAAATAGAATATATCCAAATGATCAATTTCAATTAAACTTAAATGGTCCAGTCAATTTATCCACTATAACAACTGGCATAATTTCTGGAACACAACCAAATACTATACATTACTTCGGTGGAATTGGTGATATTTTTTCCTTTAATGAGTCTATGTCATCTGGAAGTACAAGCCAGTTAAATAGCTATATACAAACTATTTCAATTGTAAATACTTCCGGTGGTTCCATACCAAACAATGTAACATTTGGCTCAACTATTCCCTTAAATGTTGGAGATTTTTTAGAGATTACAATTAAAAATACTCCTATTCCACCAATAATCACCCCAGTTAAAACGGTAAACTACCATAAAGCATTCCAAGGCCAAACATTAACCTATACAATTGTTTTACCAAATACATTTCCTAACCCTGCAATTAATACCATACTAATTGATACAACACCTATAGGAACAACATTTGTTCACGGTAGTGTTACTATAAATGGTGTTAATACAACTGATGCTTTACCCAATATTAATGTTTTTACTATACCTAGTAACTCTACAACCACTGTTACCTTTGATGTTACAATTGATATTTTAAATCCTAAAATTAGTCCTATTGTTAATGGATCTTATATTATTTATAATTATCCATTAGTAACCCAAACCCTTCCAACACTATCATTCCCCTCAAATACAGTTCAAACAATTGTATTTCAAAGACCTGGAATATCATCCACTAAGTTTGTTGATAAAAGCCAAGCCAAATTTAATGAGATTTTGACATACACAATAGTTTTTACAAACACAGGTCAACTTCCCCTTGTCCCCTTAACCTTTATTGATACAATACCCTTTGGTTCAACATTTATCCCTAATACACTTAAGGTTAATGGTAATATACTTAATGGTACACCAAATCCTCCTGGAGCCACTATTATTTCTCCAACCATTATAGATTTAGGTAAATCTTTAACTGTCTCTTTCCAAGTAACAGTTAATACTCTTGTTAACCCTACAACGATTATAAATTATGGAGGATTATCCTATAGTTATACTTATGATACACTTCCTATTAACTCCTTCGTTTTAAGTAATCCAGTAGAAACTCTAATAAGCTTTGTTGATGTAACCTCCTCTAAATATGTTAATAAAAATGTTGTTAAGGCTCCAAATACAGTTCTTTATACAGTGGTTTTTTCAACATACGGTAATTTATTCTTAAACAATGTAATTTTTATTGATACGCTTCCAACTAGAGCCTCCTTTATTCCAAGTACTTTAACACTTAATGGAATAACACTTCCATTTGCTACACTAAATAATGGTGCTTCCCTTGGAAATATTCCTCCAAATTCTTTAAATACTATTACCTTCCTAGCACAAATCATCTAATTATCAAAAAAAGTAGTTATACATTAATTATTTGTATAACTACTTTCTTCATATTATTATCTTATGACTTTTTCCATAAAGTTGGCGCCTTAGTCGGTTCCCATCCCTCTATTGATGTGTGAGCATAGGTACAAGTATAGTTAGATCCACTAAAGCTAACCTTATCTCCTACCTTATATGCTACCCCAACCTTCCAAGGACCTTCTAAAGGTTCATCTGGACCTGGAGTATCTCCACCACCAATTTTTCTAGCAACTTGTACAATGTCAAATATGTCTATAATCTTATCTGAGTTAACATCACATTTAGCATCATATAAAGAATCTGTAGACTTTAAGTTGTATTTTGTTGAAACTAATGAAAGGTCAACAATATCAACAACTCCATCCTTGTTTATATCTTCCTTAATAACACCATCAAATAGATTAATCTTTCCAAATTCAACAGCTGATCTATGAGTTCTTTGAACCATATACATTTCTTCAATTACATCTGATGGCTTACCAGCAGATTTGTCTAGATTAACTGTTAATTGAAGAGTTTTTCCTGGAACAATATACTTCTCTTGAGTTCCACCAATGTCTAAAATATAATATCCATTTTCATATGGAATATTATAAAGTGGATAGCTTCCACCAGATAATTTAAATCCTGGTTTTGCTTTAATATAAACTTTTGGGAACTTTAATGTCTTGTATGAGTTTTCTGCTGTCTTTGGCATTAAGCTTCCTGCACTTGTTAACTTCATATTATTTGTAATATCAATGTTTAATACTGCTGGAGTAGCTCCCCAATCTTGATTAGTTACACTAACCTTTGCAGTTACATCAACCTTTTCTTCTGCAATTGGATACTTAGGTAATTGTGTGTTACCATATAACCCCTCATAAATTGCCTTAGTTAAATCATCATTTTGCCCGGATTCTGTAACCTTATCGTTTGTAACCATCCAAGTGATGATACCACCTAATTGATTAGCATTAACATACTTACACTTTTCTGCAATTGATCTCTTATTATCATATGTGAAGAATGCACCATCTTCAGCATATAAATAAGGAGCCTTTGCTGTGTCATCCCAGTATTCTTTTAATCCTGGGTAAGTTTGAAGTAACTTGTCTCTATTTCTCCAAGCCCAGTTACCAGCATAACGTCCACCGTCACCTCTTACTATTGGCTTATCATTTTTTGCACCATAAGTAGGAGCTAAATCAATGTCCTTTAATACTTGAGTTGCCTTACCAAATAACCCTGGTGTATTTGGATTAGTTCCTTCACTACTAACCTTTTCCCATCCTCTTGTATAGTAAGCTGCTCCAACTACTAATTTGTTTGGAGGTGCTCCCTTTTTAAGGAAGTTTTTAATACTTGTATCGATTGAGAATCCTTTTCCTGCATATGCATTGTTTGGATCTGGATTATCATATAATGCTGTTTGGTGACCACTTCTTGAATCCCATGCACCAGCTGCATCATATGTCATTACGTTAGCAAAGTCAATAATGTTAAATATTTTTGGAACATCAATACCAATCTCTGTTTTTTCATGTGACATGTTTATAGCTATTGATATTTCATAGTACTTACCTGTTTGTTCTCCAAGCTTATCAAGCTCATTTCTGATTTCTTGAAGCATTAATACATAGTTTTCTTTATCCTCTGGAATAGCATCTGGATTTCCTTGGTCATTTTTTAAATCTTCATTATCAGGTTGTCTTGGTGATGCAGGGTATTCCCAGTCAATATCAATGAAGTCAAAGTTTGTGTACTCTAAAACTTCTGCTATTTCCTTTGCAAATACCTTTCTCTTTGCTTCGTCTCTTGCTACATGTGTAAAGTTACCTGATAGTGACCATCCACCAATTGAGAATCCTAACTTAACATTTGGATTTTGCTGTCTTATGTTTTTAAGTTCATTAACAACTCCACCACTTGCTGCACCGTAGTCAACCTCTGTGTGCCCTAGAGGATGTCCAAAGTTAGCATCTGGATCAAGCATTAATAGTGTACCGTCTTTGTTACATCCTGTAAATGCAACATTAACGTGAGTTAGGTATTTTGCTGGTACTTGCTTTGGAAAAGCAAATCCTTCTCCTGAATAGATTGACCAGTCAGCATAGTATCCTATGCTACGTTTTTGTTTAGCAGCTGCTGCTTTTGCTTCCAACATGGCATCTTTTTTTGCTTCTTTGTTATTTGCAAGTGATGATATTGGAGCTGAGAAAGCAATTGTTGCTAAAGTTGCCATTGCAATAATGGCCTTAAGCTTTTTTTTCAAGTTGATTCCCCCCTATTTTATTATTCTTTACCCTTTGTACTTTTTGTATATTAGAATAATTTAGATATGCTATGGTTAGTAACCTAGTTAGTTTTGCATTGTTGTTATCTTATAATACAAATCTTTTTTTAATTTGTTGTAGTTTAATTTTTACTTAATTACTAATCCTTAGCCTTCTCTTTTAATTAATTCTTCCATACTACTTTTGCTATTTTTAATGTGATAGCTTAATCGTTGTCACTATCACATAATACTATTTTATCATTATTATCCAATTTTACCATATTATATATTATTTTTTTTTTACTTTTTATCCATATATTCTTAGGCAATTATTGAAGTTTTATTTAATTGTAATAATTTAACTTGGATATTATTTATTTTTCTGTTTTGGTCATTTATAATATATATTAGATAGCCTATCAATATCAACTTATACAGATATTGATGGAGTAAGTATACCTCTACTAGAACGCTCATTAAGTGGTTCCTTGCCAATAGAGGTTAGAAAAAGAACAGAACTATTAATTAATAAGAATAAAAAGTATATTCGCTTATGAAATCTCATATAAAATCACATTAACAAAAGAAGTCAGAATTCATTGATTCTGACCTT
>JBOFVP010000138.1:0-1374 GCA_051653165.1 Clostridium sp. | reverse complement strand
AATAATTCAACTGAAATTCAGGTTGAAGTTGAAATTTCAATTGAAGATGTATTATATAAGATTAGTAGAAGTAGAAAGAAAACAATAAGTGTTAAACTTGAGGATAAAAAAACTACGCAAAAAGCATTAGATGAACTTATTCCACCAAAGGAATTATTTTTATCTATATTTAATCCAAAGTATTTCTTAAACTTAACACCAGGAAAAGCTAGAGCCAGGTTAATAAGTATGTTACCAACTATAGATCCTTTAAAGATATTAGAAAGATATAATACATGGGATAAGATGCCTATTATATCTAAATATCAGGGGGATATAAATAATGGTATTAAGGAATTAACTAAGAAGATTAAAGACGCTAATGATAATCTTAATATAAAGATTGGAGAAAGAAATACTTATGTTCAACTAAAAGAAGAGATTGAGCGTAAGTATAAGGATATGGATGTTCAAGTATTTATATCTGATGATGAATTAGCACTAATTGAAAAGCTAGAAGATAAAATAAGAGTTGAAAGAAGTAAAAAGTATTTAGGGGTTTCCTCTAAGGAACTAGAGTTAAAGCTTCAAATACTAAATAATAAATATAGAGAAGTTTCTGCAGAGCAATTTATATCTGATAATACTAACTCAATAAATGAGATGGAATTAGAATTAGCAACAATGAGAGGGCAGTATAAGATATTATTGCAAAATCTTAATGAAGCTAAGGCATTAGGTTGCAACTGTAATTCCTGTGGTCAATCTATACCAGAGGAATTTAAACTTACTCAAATTAGCTCAATAGAAAATCAGATAGAAAATATTAAATTAGCAGCTAATGAATATAAAATATCAATTGATATAATTAAAGGCATGGATATAGAGAGACAAGCAGAGTTTGATAAAAATAAGCATGACAGCCTTATAGCTATTAGTGAAGAGATAAATTCTATTAAAGTAGAGATACAGAATTTAGATGAAACTAATAGAAAAGGTGAGAGAAGCTTTATAGAAGCTCAGGAGATGGCTTTGGGAGAGTTTATAATACAATTAGATGGTTTAACTACCAAAAGGCAAGCAGCACATTTTATACAGGCTGAAGTAGATATAAATAATGATAATCTGAATAAGTACAAAGATATGCTTATAAAGGTAGATGAAAATATTGAAGAGCTAAAAGTATTTATAAATGATTTAACTAAAGAGAAATCAGTTCTAGTTAACTACAATTCAAACTATGTTAATTTTATAGCTGAGATTTTTGAAACAGTTCTTACTGATACAAAGATACATATTCATAAAATTAATAAAGAAACTGGTGAGATAAAGGAAGACTTCTTTGTTACATATAAGGATAAGGAGTACACACTTCTATCGAATTCAGAAAGAATA
>JBOFVP010000137.1:0-1143 GCA_051653165.1 Clostridium sp. | reverse complement strand
CATAGTTATGTAAATGTGCTGAATGTCTTCCTATCAACTCCCTTATATCTTCAATATATTCTTGATATTCCGGAAAAAACTTATCTAGTCCTAAAAGCTCACATTCTCTAACTAAATTAATATAATTACCTTCCAAATCTTTTTCAGATATTATACTTAGATAATTTACTTTTTCCTTATATTCAGGTACTTTGTTGATATCATGTATAGTTATTGCTGTTAACAAAACTTTTTCTTCTTCCTGCGTTAGAGTGCATATTTTTTTTACTGCTTCAATTACTCCTACCATATTTTCAATATGATTTGCTAAGCTCTGTCCTGCTTTTTCGCCATATTGAATAATTTTTCTATATCTTTTAATCCCTTCACCACCAATAATCATTTCATAATAATTGGCTGTAACATTATATCCACCAGATTTCTTCCTAAGTATCGTCAATAAGCGTTCTTTCTTCTTAGCTATTTTTAACACCTCTTTCCTTATATGTAAATATTTGACTGTGTTGTTATACCCAAATTATATTATATAGAATTTACAACTTCAAGCTAAATTATGTCTAAAATATAAATACGACAATAAGTTGTCGCTTAGTGTTGATTAATTTATTCTATCGCCTTAACTTCTTATCTTTTTTAAAATGGACTATTGAATAATATTTTCCTTAATCAAAAAAGAGTTTATTTTACTGTAAGTAAAAATAAACTCTTTTTTTTATACACCATATAAACTTAAAGCATTTTTATATTTATTTTTAATTTTCTCTCTTAACCATATTGGTTCTATAACTTTGACCTTCTCTCCGTATCCTAATATCCACTTTGTAAGCTCCACCTCTGAATTAGTTTTCCCCTCAAATATAGCTTTATTTTTATCAATTAATATTACACTTTGATCTTCAAACCAATTCCTTTCAATTGCATTAAATACACCTTCATTATAAAATTCCAATTTAAAATCAAAAATCTCTTTTCCAACTTCTATTTCAAATGAATGTTTAAAGTACTCTTTTATATTAAAGTCTTTTTCAATAATATATGTATTACTAGTTTCATTAAACTGTACTATTCTATCCAATCTAAAAATAGACTTTATATCAAAGTCAATAAGTTTAACTAATATATAATAAGTATCTTTAGCCATAC
>JBOFVP010000136.1:0-1610 GCA_051653165.1 Clostridium sp. | reverse complement strand
ATATTTCATACGTATCTCCTCTGTTTATTGTAAATGTATAAGTTCCTCTTGATTCTTTTTCTGTAGTTAGTGAATCAGCTTCATAGGCATTAGCATTAATATTAATTGAATTAAATAATATAATACTTATTAAAGCTATGAAAATAACTTTTAATTTCTTCATTTTATACTCCCTCCCACTTGGAATATTATACCATAAATTCAATTCAATTTGCTAGCCATTATATTATATATAGCCTTAACTGCTGCTGTAGCACCTCCAGCCTCTTTAAAGCTACTTGATATTTTACTAGCATTTTCTTTGTATTTTTTATCTGCTAATACTTGAAGTACAGTTTCTTTTAATTATTTAGAGTTATAATTTTTCAATAAAACACCTGCTCCTAGCTTCGCTGTTCTATCAGCAACAAGTTTCTGTTCTGAATGCTTAGGAAAAAGCACCATTGGCACCCCATAGTATAAACTTTCATTAACACTATTCATTCCACAATGAGTTATAAATACATCTGTATTTTGTAAAACTTCAATTTGATTTACAGTATTGTAAACTTTAAAATTATTTGGAATATCCCCTAAATCAGTTACCCTTGTGTCTTTTCCAACAGACATAACAACTTCAACTTCTGTGTTTTCAAAAGCCTTAATACACTTCTTGTAAAAATCAGTTTCCTTGTTATTAACTGTACCTAAGGTACTGATGGCCCTATAAAGTAAAACTCTTCCTCAGAATGGTTTATTAAGTCATCTAGCTTCACATTATATAACCCTGCAAGCTTCATACAACTTTCTAAATCAGGTAATGTTTCACCACTCTCCCACTTTGCAACTGATTGTCTTGATACATTTATTTTTTCTGCTACACCTTCTTGGGTGAACTGATTTATTTTTCTTAATCTTTTAAGGTTATCACTAATCATAATTTCTATATCTCCTATCTTTATTGTATTTTAAAGATAACTTTTTTTCTATCAATTAAACTTTACCTTCATGTATATAATTATATACATTTTTTAAAAAAATATAAGAACATAACAAAAGGTAGCCCTTATGAGCTACCCTAATATTTTCAATATTATTTTTCAGTTATATTTAATATTTCTTTTATATTCCTATGTTCTTCTGGAATATTTAAAAGGTCATATAAGCTGTTGAAAAATTTAATACTTTCCTCTGAGCTAATATTTTCCTTTACAGGAGCCGTTGCATAAAGCTTATAAAAAGTTATAAACATATAAATTTTACTTTAATTCCCTATTCATAGAACTCTATTTCAAGATTATTTCTAATACTCTACTCTAGTTTGGTGTAGTTCTCCAAGGGCTTAAATTCGGGTACAACGCACCCTATAAGATTAGTATTTTCTCAAAATTCACCTATACCAATCCATAATTACCAAGATTAATTGAAGCATTTTTATCTCTATCAATTTCTATTCCACATTTCTCACACTTATAAGTTCTATCCTTTAACTTCAAATCAGATTTAATATTTCCACAACAACTACAAGTTTTAGAACTAGGATAAAATCTATCCACTTGAATAAATTCTATACCATTAAACTTACACTTATATTTTATTTGCCTTATAAATTCATAAAAGCCTTGCTCTGC
>JBOFVP010000135.1:0-1056 GCA_051653165.1 Clostridium sp. | reverse complement strand
ATAATTTTATAAATATCTTTAAACTCATCACTCTCAATATTTATTTTATTCAAAATAATTATAAGTATAGAACAAATTTTACCAACTAAATGTTTTTTATCTATAGAATCACTTAATGGTTCTTCATAAATATTCCCTAACCTATCTATATAGTTACTTATAAAGTCTAGCATAATTCCATAGTATTTTTGGAAATCATTATTTACTGAATTTAATACCTCTATTAATTCAGTAAAAATATAATATATCCATTCATAATTTTTTACTTCTATAAGTAATTCTAAACTTTCAATATATGAATCAATGTTTCTTTTAAAACACTCAATAAATATTTTAACGTCTTCTTTTATATGATATTCTTTCAGAAATTCTTTATGGTCTTTTTTATGATAACTATTCATAAATCCAATCCAATCAGTCATATTCATTTCATTAGCTTTTTTTGAATCCATTAATGGTATAGTCTCTACTATCCCCCCTTCTACCGCTCCTATTACTGGTTCTAATTCATAATCATATTTTACCTTGTTCTTTAATATTTCATACTCTTTATTTATACCTTCGAAGGCTGTTAATTCCCTAAATCTTTTATACAACCAACCATCCTTATAATCATCATTAATACCCTTATATTCAAAAAACAATCCACTGCTAATCATGTTAATTAAGTTCTTTTCACTAATAATACTTTTATCAGCATAGTCGTTTATCAATTTGAAGCATTCTCTTATTTCTCCATTAAATTCATTATTTCTAATCATAAATTCAAAGTCAAAATCATTATCATTAATTTTTTTAGTTAAATAATCAATCATATTATTCTTTACAACTATATATAAAGCCAACTTTTTCATAAAGTACACCTTACTGTTAAATAGTCTATCTACTAATTTCTCTCTATAAATATCCATATTTGATATTCTGATTAAAAACTGAACTTTCTCATTATGCATTAAATAATCGCTATCAAATATTGATGAATAAGAATCTCTATTTACTAAATTTCTTACCAAACTCTTCAAGTTATTGATGTTTTCAATTTTTTTATTTGATATA
>JBOFVP010000134.1:0-1348 GCA_051653165.1 Clostridium sp. | reverse complement strand
TGAAAATAATTGTAGATTAGAATTTATTGATGAATTTTTAAAGATTCTGGGATGGGATATAAGCAATGAACAATGCAAAGAACCACAATATAGAGAGGTAATAACAGAAAATTATCAGATAGATACTGGAAGGCCAGATTATACAATCACATTAAATGGAATTCATAAATTTCATATTGAAGCAAAAAAACCATCTGTATCAATTGAAAGTAATAAAGAGCCTGCGATTCAGGCTAGAAGATATGGTTGGAATTCAAATTTAAGGATTTCAATATTAACAAATTTTGAATATTTAATAATTTATGATACTACAATTCCTCCACAAGTAGGAGATTCTGCAACAACAGCAGCTTTAAAGATGTACAATTATAAGGAATATATAGAAAATATTGAAGATATATATAGATTAATATCTAAAGAAAGTGTTTATACAGGAAGTTTTGAATCTATTCTTGATGTTAATGGGTTTAAAATAAAAGAAAAAGGGCTACAATTAGCAGTAGACGAATATTTTCTAAATAGTATAAATAATTGGAGAGTTGACATTGGAAATTATCTGTACAAGACTAAGGGATATAAAATTGATATAATTAATGATTATGTACAAGAATTTATTAATAAAATAATATTTTTAAGAATATGCGAAGATAGAAATTTGCCAATTTATCATAGATTAGAAGAAACTATAAAAAGTGATAAACTTTTAAATGAATTAGATATACTTTTTAGAGAAGCTGATAATAAGTATAATTCAGGTTTGTTTAAAAAGGATAACATATTATTTGATTTGAATAATGAAATAATTATTAATATCATAAAAGAATTATATTATCCAAAGAGCCCTTATGTATTTTCACTTATAAAACCTGATATATTAGGTGGAATATATGAAATGTTTTTAGCAGAGCAATTAGTAATAAAAGATGGACACGTTGTATTGCAAGAAAAAGAAAGGTTCTTGCATAGGGATGTTGTAACTACACCAGTTGAAATAGTTAAGTATATGGTTAATAAAGTTTTAAATGACTATTGTAAAAATAAAAAACCAGATGAAATAAAGAAAATGAGGATTGCAGATATTGCTTGTGGTTCAGGGATATTTCTAATTGAAGCTTTTGATTGGTTAATAAAATATATAACTAATTGGTATGTAGAAAATGATATAAGTAGAGTTATTAATCTTGGGAATAATGAATATACAATAGCATTTGATGAAAAAAAAGAAGTTTTAGAAAAATGTATATGGGGAATCGACATAGATTATCATGCTGTAGAGGTTGCAAAATTTAATTTAATTTTAAAGCTTCTTGAATATGAGACTGAGCCATCTTTATCAGGAAAGAACAAA
>JBOFVP010000133.1:0-2700 GCA_051653165.1 Clostridium sp. | reverse complement strand
ACTTAAAACCTTACTTCCTTTTTCATAATCATTTATTACTAGCTTAGGGGTTAGAGCTAGGTTTGAATCTATTGATGCATCTATGAAGCCTGTCTTATTTGCTTCTATAATTTCTCTTTGTATATGAGTTATATTTCTATCGTCTATGGTTTTTATTGAAATATCTGATATATTATTTTTAGTTTTTATATCTATACTCATTTGCTTTATTTCTCCCTAATTTATTCTCTATTTATACCATTATACTAAATTCATATTTATATTATATTCAATGAACTATGTAAAACACCTTATGATAATTAGCTATAATTCATCTATTACTATTATTATATATAAATCTATTCACTAAATAAACTGTAACAGAGTAATCTTATAGATAATAAAATAGTATTAGTATTCAAAAGTAGGTGATATTATGGCAATGACAAATAGATTTTCAAATAATACCATGCAAGGGTCAATACAATTAATTGGTAATACTCTAGGTTTATCAAAGGCCCTTAATGCATTAGCACCTGGTACCTATGGTGGAATTGGAGTATTTATTACGACACTTCCATCATCACAAGTACCAGGTTGGGATCCATATACAACAACTCTCCCTTCAAGAGCTTTTTCAAGTGCTGTTTTAAACCTTCCGCTTCCAAATACAATTGCGTATGCCGAGTTAATTTGGAGTGCAACAAGAACAGTTCCTGGTTCTACAATTGCTGTTGGAACAAACGGATTCTTAATTGGACCAGATAATAATATGTATACATTATCTAATAATGTTCTTAATGTAACCTCACAAGATGTAAGTGACGGTGGACAAAGTGCTACAGCCTATGTGTTCTCTTCAAATGTTACTTCTTTAGTGTCCTCACTTGGAAATGGGATTTATACCTTTGGTTCTATCCCAGCAACACTTTCTGCAACTGCAAACTTTGCTCAATATTCAGGTTGGGGGCTATATGTTGTCTATGAAAGCCAAAAAGAAAGAGTTCAAGCTGTAAATTTATATACTGGTACTAATGTTACAAATGATGGTCCTTATGGTGTAACTGTTAATTACCCTGGACTGCCTGCAAAACTTTTTATTTCTGCAATGGGGATGAATGGTGATGTTAACAAACAGGATGCTTTCTTTGATAGAGTTGCTGGAACAGTAAATGGACCCTGGATAGAAGGACCTAATAATCCTCCAAATAACTTTTATTGTTCTCAAATAAATTATCCTGGAGATACAATTAACACTTTTGGCCCCTTTGGTACAGTAAATCATATTGCACCGCTTAGCCTTCCAGTATCTGGTGGTAGACAGGGAACTGATATTTCAACAGTTAATATGAATAATTTAGTAAAAGTACCAAGAGCTACTCTTACAATGGATTTAGGTTCCTCTGCTGACAATGTTCTTATTGTTGGAAGTGGTTACGCATCTAACTTATCCCAACCTATTATACTTCTAAATAAATCTGCAAATAAAAATCCTATTAGTGTTGGTGATACTATTATATTTACAACAACAATTGGTAATTATATTGCTTCTACAACATCCACTATATTTATTGATACACTTCCTTCTGAAGTCTCTTTTATACCTAATTCTGTTATTTTAAATGGTTCATCTGCCCCTGGTCTAAATCCAACTACTGGTATTAATCTTGGCTCTTTGGGTATAAATGTAGTGAAAACTATAAGTTTTTCTGTATTAGTAAACTCAACAACATCAGACTTAAAACTTTATAACACATCAACTACTAATAGCACTTTTACTGTTAATGGCCTTGCTTTTTCTGGTACTGAAAATTCTAACTTGTTAGAACTTGATTATGTTCCTTCTTCTTCAATTAAATCCACTGATAAGAGTTATGCCAAACTTGGTGATATTGTTAATTATAGTATTAATATATCAAATTTTAATGCCTTGGATTTTACTAATACGGTGTTTACGGATACTTTACCTGCTGGTATTAGTTATGTTCCTAACTCATTTAAAATAAATGATATCTCTTTTAATGGAAATCCTACTACTGGTATTAATATTGGTACTGTTCCAGCTTTATCTACCTTTACTCTAACCTTTTCTGCAATTATTAATACAATTCCTAGTAGTAATAATATAATTAATAAGGGAATGTTTAACTATACTATTGGAACTATTCCTAGCTCATTAATATCTAATTCCGTTGTTACAACTATAAGTAGTGCAAATTTGTCCATTATTAAAAATACAGATAAATTGTATTCAACTATTGGAGATACTATTACTTATACTATTACCCTTTCTAATTTGGGAAATGCTACTGCTTTTTCGGTAAATATAGTGGATTCTATTCCATTAGGTACTTCTTTTATAAGTAATAGTTTTCTAGAGGATTCAACTCCTTCTAGTAAAAATCCTTCGCCTCCTTTAGGTGCTTCTATTGGCAATATTATATCTAATCAAATTAAAACCATTAGTTTTTCTATTCTTGTTAATTCAGTTGTAATAAATCCTATAAATAATAGCGCTATTTCGAATTATAGTTATATCTTTACTCCTACTATTATTAATTCTGAAGCAATAATTTCTAATATTGTATCTACAACTATTAATACTGTTAATCTTAGTAATTTTATTAAAATGGTAGATTTAAACTATGCAACGCCTAATCAAACTTTAACTTATACTATTACTGTTTCTAATACTGGTACTACTGATGCCTTTAATGCTTT
>JBOFVP010000132.1:0-1300 GCA_051653165.1 Clostridium sp. | reverse complement strand
AGTTTTAAACCACTCTATCTCTTTTTTTATTTCAACTTTATTTCTTCCTAATCTATCCAACTCTTTAATAATGACTATATCACCAGTTCTAACCATTTTCTTTAACATCTGATAATTTTCTCTATTGAAGTCCTTACCACTCTGTCTATCAACCAATATATCTCTTTCTTCTATTTTAATTTTTGTATTATTGCAATAATGTTGTATAGCCTTTATTTGTCTTCCTTCATTTTGTTCTTTAGTGCTTACTCTTGCATATCCAAATACCTTGTTTTTCATTTTATTTCCCTCCGTTTGTTTTATCTGATGTATTCATCATACCAAACATGTTTCAAAAGGTCAATAATTATTTTGAAACATTTCATAATTGTTTTTTAAACCTTTTGAAACTCTATAAAACTACTCTTAATCCACTATTTCCGTTACCTCTTTAATCATTTCATAAGGTACACCTTTTGAAATACTGATTATATTATCCAAAATTCCCATCTTCCATCTTGTAGGTATCGTTACTGGATTAATCCCTAATGCTCTAAGTTGTTTTAAATACCTGTTGAAGTTAACCTCATTATAATCGCACTTTTTCCTTGCCTTATATATGCTCCTATGCTTATTAATCGCCCTCAGAACCTTTATAAGCTTTTCTTTTGTCTTAGTTGTAGATTTACTCTCTTTAACTATTGTGATTGCTTCTAATAGCTTATAATAGTCTTCTGAGCCTATCGTCTTATTATAATAATATTCAATGATTTCATTACTCAATTCCCTATTTAAATAACTCCCTAAATGATTGCTCTTAAATCCTTTCCTATCTTGAAGTGCATTGATTTTAGGCTTTTTACACTGAATTTCTAACCTCAATAAATTTTTCGCTCCGTCTATGTTTAAATTCTTTTTCATCCCCTGGCTTTCTTTATCATAGAAATTTATATTAACGCTCCCACTAATAAGATAAAAACTTCCTTCTAGCTGCTTTCTTCTTTTAGATTTTGTGCAATATAATTCTTTGAAACACTTTGGCTTGTCTGCCCTTTGGAATAACTCAATATACTCTTCTACATAAGGTGTTTTAATATTAATCGCATAATCAATCCTATTCACTATCCATAATTCTGCTCTAGGTAAATCTAAATGGATCGTCTTTATCAAGTCATTAAATCTTTGCTTAAATTCTTCAATATCTCCCTCTTCTAAAAGGTCTAAATTAGACTTTCCTATTAACCTTGCAGGGTTCAATTCAATAGTTATCTGCATGAGATTATATTTATATTTTCCGTCAATCTTCTTACTTCTCAATTCA